>NZ_CEYOSI010000023.1:18600-25280 GCF_982879505.1 Candidatus Desulfolinea nitratireducens | reverse complement strand
GCCGCCGTTGCTTGTCATCAAAGTCAGTTTTAGACCGGGCCATCGAGAATCCAGCTCTCGAGCCAGGTTTGAAAGATATTGAGCAGCTTGGGGGGCGACACGAGCGTTCCAGGTTGTGGTCAGGAAGCGTTCATATTCACGAAAACGCGGAGAAATTTCATTGGAGGTGCATACAAACGCGTCGGGGGCTTCTTCTTTTACCCATTCTTCTACTATTCTCTCATTTTCAGGATATTGGTAAGAATGTAGAAAACCAATTGCAATTGCCTCCACACCCATAGTATTTAATTTACGTGCTGCGCTGCGTACTTTGGATTCATCCAAAGGTGTGACCACATTTCCTTGTGCATCAACGCGTTCAGGAACTGTTAGACGCCATTTTCTTGGCACAGGGGGGTGATGCTGGTGAGGAATTTCTTGTTTAATTGCATAGGTTAGTGGGCGTTCATGTCGACCGATATGTAGAATGTCGCGCATTCCCTGCCCGGTGATAAAGCCTGTATCGGCCCCTTTTCTTTCCAGTAGCATGTTGGTGACCAAAGTGGTCCCATGCAAAAATCGTTCGGGTGTTTCCTGTAAATTTAGCGCTTCTACAGCGGCCAATACGGCTTCCCCCGGATTTGTAGGATTGGAAGGAACTTTTGCAGTGGTGATGCCCCTGGCTGAGATAGCGATTGCATCAGTAAATGTTCCCCCAATATCGATCCCAATTCGTAAACCTGTTTTCATTTGCACATCCTTGTTTTCTCGATAAACTGTTGGCGACCTTTAAATAAATAGCTTCAATAGGAAAAGAGTTCCAAATATCACTTCTCTTAGTAGAACTATTATAATATTGCTATGGTAAATAATAACATTCAAATAGACGAAGAACGATTTAGAAAAGAATTTGACTTGCTTTCACAAATTGGGGCAACAGATGAGGGGGGAGTTCATCGCCCTACATTTAGTAATGCGCATTTGGAAGCCAGATCATGGATAAGGGATAAAGCTCTGGATGCTGGTCTGGGATTCAAAGTCGATCAAGCAGGAAATCATTCACTGATATTACCCTGCTCATATCATGACAGGCCATCACTCATCATTGGGTCTCACCTCGATTCTGTTCCTAATGGTGGGCGTTTTGATGGAGCCCTTGGTGTTTTTGCTGGGTTGGAGGTTCTGAGAAGAATTAAGGAGGAAGGGATTAACCTCCCAATTAATTTGGAAGTAATTGATTTCACTGATGAGGAGGGATCCCTGGTTAGTTTCCTGGGAAGCTATGCGTTAACAGGGAAATTGACCGATAAGGAACTTGAAAATCCCAGGGGAGGGCGCACTGCCCTGGTGGATGGACTGGAAAGAGCAGGGCTAAAAGAAAGCAAAATATTAAATGCAAAGCGGGACTTGCAGAAAATAGCCGGATATCTCGAATTGCATGTTGAGCAAAGTTCAAAATTGGAAAAAGCCAATAAGGATGTTGGCCTTGTGAGCAGTATTGCAGGGATTGTATTTTATAACATAACCTTTCTTGGGAAGGAAGATCATGCCGCCACGGCACCAATGGACTCTCGCAGGGACGCTGGCATAGGAGCAAGTGCATTTTCACTGGCGGCTCGCCAAATGGTTATTGAACAGTTCCCAACCTGTTATGTGAATATTGGTAATATGCGATATGAACCAGGCAGCTTCAATATTATTCCTGGAAAAGCAAAATTGTCTCTGGAGTTTAGAGCTCCGAAAGCCAAGGTAATGGATAAGTTGGACGAAGAGCTATTGGAAAGGGCAAAGCAGATTGCCGCACAATATGGGCTTGGCATTGAAATAGATTTTCTTGGTGAACGGCAGCCGGCGTTGATGAGTGTTGGAATGCAGGAAATAATAGAAAAAAGTGCAAATACTTTAGGGTTGAGTTCTCTGACATTAGCATCGGGTCCAGGCCATGATGCTCAAAGCTTTGCAGGCATTTGTCCTGTCGGAATGATTTTCATTCCATCAAAAGATGGGATCAGTCACTCGCCACATGAATACACTGACTGGGAAGATTGCGTGAATGGAGCAAATCTTTTGTTACATTCCACACTCCTGTTTTTAGAGAACTTTTATTCATGATTGTCCGGCAGCGCCTGAACTTGTTGGAAGATTGGCGTGCCTCATGGCCGTTTTTGTATGCCCACCAAGATCTTTCAACAAAATAGTGACTTCGGTCTTATTCGGCAATAAAGCGCCTTATTTTTAGCCTATAATCATTGCAAGTCCTTCGAAAAAAAGCGCTTCTATGAAATTAACAACATGAGGAATATTTATGCAAACAAATAACCCCAATCCTGCCTTTGGTGCTGATCTTGAGCCTTTTCACGGCATCCCCTCATTTTTGCGCCTGCCAGCCACTCGCGAACTGGATGGTGTCGATGTTGCCGTTGTCGGGATTCCCTTTGACAGTGGCACATCCTATCGAAGCGGAACCCGCTTTGGGCCAAGGAAGATTCGCGAGTCCTCGCTTATGATCTGGGGCTTCAATCGTGCGCTGAATATCGCTCCAACCAAAGAACTTAAGATCGTGGATTATGGCGATATAGGTGTGATTCCCGTCGATATCAGAGCAACAATGAAAAATATCACCAAAGATACAAAAACCATCCTTGACCAGGATGTGAAGGTTCTTGCCCTCGGGGGCGATCACTCGATCAGCCTGCCCTTACTCCGCGCCCATGCCGCAAAATATGGTGAGCTGGCTGTCGTCCATTTTGATTCTCATCCTGATACATGGGATGAAGAATATGAGGATCAACCTTATAGCCACGGCACACCTTATCTTAGGGCAATAGAAGAAAAACTAATCGACCCGAATGCCTATATTCAGGTTGGTATTCGTGGTCCAATCAGTGAATCCACTGATATCACAGAGCCAGAAGAGATGGGGGTGAAAATACAAACCATAGAAAAGGTCTTGGATGGAGGCATTCCCTCGACGATTGAGGAAATCCACAAGACGATTGGGGACCGCCCTGTTTATGTCTCGCTGGATATCGATGCCGTTGACCCTGCATTTGCCCCCGGGACCGGGACACCAGAGGTGGGAGGTTTGTCGAGTTACCAAATTTTACAATTGGTTCGTGGATTGGAGGGGCTCAATATAGTTGGATTTGATCTGGTAGAAGTCAGCCCGCCCTATGACCATTCCGAGATCACTTCGATCCTGGCCGCTAACCTTGCTTTTGAATTTCTTTCACTATTGGCGCTGATGAAATAAGTGGTTGGGGTTTGAGGCTGCCTCTACGCCAGCACCGCCCCCTCCATTTGCAGCAGCCATTTTTTGATCTTCAAGCCACCGCCATATCCCCGAAGTTTTCCTTTAGATCCCAGCACGCGATGACAGGGGATCACCAGCGGCATGGGATTGGTCGCCTCAGCACGTCCCACTGCCCGGGCTGCACCCGGACGCCCGATTTGGCGGGCAAGATTACCGTATGTTGAGGTTTGTCCATAGGGGATGGCGAAAGTTGCCAGAAGGGCCTCACGCTGGAAGGGGCGCATCAGGGACCAATCAATCGGGATGGTGAATTGACGGCGTGTCCCATCCAGATATTCGTGTAACTGGTTGGCCGCGTGAGCCAAGCGGCGCGAATCTTCTTCAGCAGGTGATTTCAAGCGACGGGTGATATAGTCCAGTAATTCAGACCGCCTGGAATCCCACTCAACGGCGACCAGACCCCGATCAGAGCAGGCAAGCCAGATCTCGCCTATGGGAGTATCCTGCACTTTGCTGAAATAAATCGTGGTTGAGGGGCTGCGTTTCATGATCACCTCCAAATTCTTTGCTCTATTGTAGCGTTTACCCTCCATTAAATGCAAGTTTGGTTCATCAAATATGGACAAAATAGGTTTTTTCCTTACATATTTGATAACTAGGGGGCAGCCGTAGGGTAATCGTAGGACAAGCGTCAAGTAGCCCTGATTTGCCTATGTTAATATAAAGCATAAGTGATTTCTCTTCTCCTCCTTTCAAAAGAGAACCAGGGTCGGCGTCCCTGGTTCTCTCGATTCTAGGACAAGTAGCGGGGTATAATGCAGGAAAAAATCAACCAGAAGGATAAAGATGAGTATACAAATTAGCATCATTGGCTTGGGGCAGATTGGGGCCTCTATTGGCTTGGCCCTTGCAGATCATAATAAAAATATTGTCCGCGTTGGTCACGATAAAGACTCGGCTACTGCCAGAGCTGCAAAAAAGCTTGGCGCTGTGGACGAAATCAAGCGGAACCTGCCTAACTCAGTTAGAGAGGCAGATATTATTGTATTGAGTTTGCCCCTCAGTGAAATCAAAGATACCCTGGGTTATATCGTGCAGGATTTGAAAGAGGATGCTGTGATTTTAGATACAGCACCAGTTAAGAAAGCCGTTCAGATGTGGATGCAGGAACTGCTTCCTGCGGGGCGCTCATATATTGGGCTTGTCCCCGTTATAAATCCCGAATATCTGCACGAGAAAGAGTTCGGCGTTAACGCGGCTCGGGCAGACCTATTCCAAAACGGAGTGACGATGATCGCAGCCCCCCCCAATACTTCGGGGGAAACTGTCCAGCTGGCTGCTGATCTGGCGCAGCTCCTTGGCTCACAGCCTCTGTTTTCTGATATCACAGAAATAGATGGGTTGATGTCATCTATCCATCTTCTTCCACAACTGACGGCAGCCGCTCTACTCAATGCAACGGTAGATCATCCGGGCTGGAATGAAGCGCGCAAACTCGCCGGCCGCCCATATGCCGAAACAACGAGAGCAAGCCTCCATCCTGAGAGTGCCAGGTCTCTTTCCGATGCTGCTCTGTTGAATGGCGAAAACACCGTTCGCGTTCTGGACGGAATGATCGCATCCCTCCAAACCTTGAAAGAAAGTATCTCGGCTGAAGATAAAGATGCGCTGGATGAGCAGCTCACCAGTGCTGAAGAGGGAGGCCTGAACTGGCTGGATGAGCGTCTAAAGGCTGGTTGGTTATTTAAAGATGATAAGGGCGGTCCCTCTATCAATGTGGCCGGAATTTCTGAACGCTTATTTGGCATTCGTCAGAAAAAACCGCGTAGCTAATGCCCTTTTTTTGCTATCTTCTTGAGTGCGCTGACGGAACTTATTACACTGGCTGGACGACTGATCCCACCCGACGAGAGAAAGAGCATAACGCAGGGAGAGGCGCTAAATATACCCGCTCACGTAGACCGGTAAAGTTGATTTATCTGGAAGAGCAACCTGATAGAAGTAGCGCATTAAAAAGAGAGAGGGCCATCAAAAACTTCTCCAGAAAACGAAAAGAAAAATTGGTCAAGAAAATCTAAAGGCGATTCCTCTTGTTGTCCTTTGGAACAGCAAACTTCCGAAGTCTTTTAGACTTCGGAAGTTTTTGCTTTTCATTAGTTTGAGCGATTAATCTGAAAATAAAGGAATATGCCCCAGAGCAACGATATTCTCCCATTTTGCACGGTCGCCTTCGGTCAGGATGGCTGCCTCAGCCTCGATTGCCGCGCCGGCTTTTTCCATCAGGATGCGCATGCCCTGCAATGTGGAACCGGTGCTGATCACATCGTCTACAAGAATGACTTTCTTGCCTTTGAGCAAAGCATGGTCTTTTTCGTCGAGGATCAGCGTTTGCGGCTCACCGGTAGTGATCGAGAGTGTCTCGGCGCTTATCACTTCACCCATATAGGGTTTATACGATTTGCGAAGAACTACGTAGGGTTTTCCGGTGACGACAGAAAGCGCATATACCAATGGGATTGATTTTGCTTCGGCAGTGATGAGAACATCATAGTTAATCGATTTAAGTTTTTTCCCAAGCGCTTTTGCGCAATTTTCTACCAACTCTGTATCACCAAGGATATTAAGAATCGCAATTCGCAAACCAGGTTTGATTTCAAAGAGAGGTAACTCTCGCTTTAGGCCGGCAATTTTGATCGGGTGGGAATTTTTGGATGTCATGGATTTTCTCCAATAAGAATTTTACCGGGGGAAGTTTATCATGAATTTGAATTTTTGCCGTGATTGAAAAACCAGGGAGTGGCTATTTTCGTGTGTAATTAAAATAATGATCTGCTCTGGCTGGATTTGTAATCCAGCGTTTTTCCTGTGTAAGCAGGGATTACAAATCCCCGCAGAGCCATAGGATTGCCACTTTGATACACACCTGTTTAGCCACTCCCAAAACCATTTTTAACGGTTTAGGTTAATTCATATCTCCCCTTGTCCACATTTTGGAGACGCCCCTCTGGTAGGATGTTTTTATTGGAAACCTACCAGACGTGGTTGCAAGCAGGGACCCCGCGTAATTCAAAGATCGGCAGTGGCCAGGGAGAGAAAGCTACTGCCGATTTTTGAATTTTTAATATAAACGATTCATAAACTTACGAAAACCTGTGTTGACCAGATAAGGCCTCCTTGATAAAGTTGGCCTTACTTAAGTTTACGTAGAATTACGGAGATTTTCACTTAGTGGCATTTTTATGAATAAACGCAATTTAAGCGATTGGCTTTCTCTGAGCGACGTTGCAGATATGCTTGGAGTACACCCCAGTACGGTGCGAGCATGGTCTGATCAGGGAGTTTTACCCGTTTATCGTACACAAGGCGGACATCGCCGTTATCTGCTGAATGAGATTGATTTATGGATGCAAACCTCGCGCGAGATAAAAGGGGTAGATCCTGAGTACGC
>NZ_CEYOSI010000023.1:17342-18590 GCF_982879505.1 Candidatus Desulfolinea nitratireducens | reverse complement strand
TAAGGAAAATCAACTGGAATCTGAAAAGTGGTATCAAAAACTGGATGAGGATGCCCGCGAAAAATACCGCGAGAGCGGTAAAAATCTTATGCAAAGCCTCGCAAGCTATCTCAGTGCGGAAGGTGAGGACGCCAGCGCTGAAGCCCGTTCTCTGGGATATGAGTATGCTTCCCGTGGACGCAGATTTGGGCTAAAACTCATTGATGCCACACGTGCATTTTTATTTTTCAGGAATGCACTCCTCGAAGCAATGATCGCTGTTTATCTTGATGCGCGTGTTTCCGATACAGGATCATGGGGAGAAATGCTCACCAGCCTCCATGGATTTACTGATCAAACCATGATTTCACTCATGGAAACTTACGAAGCCTTTGAAAACAATAACCGTTAAAAATGAAATCTGAAAAAAAATCCCCCGCTCGTAAATATCCACCCCTCTATGAAAAGATGATTCCGGTCATGTTGGTTATTTTGGCAATCGTTATTATAGGGGTCGTGATCGCAGCCATTGGTGTTGTTTTGGGTATTGTTTAATAGCATCACCCGTTGAAGCGTACTCTTACACAATCTAATCTGGAGTTTAATCATGTTACTTAACACTGGTATTCCCTTTTTATCAAGCATCATCAGCTTTGCTCTTGCCTTTTTTGTTCTCAAACGTTATCTAGACCGCAAGCGTGCCCACTTACTGCTCTGGGGTATCGGAGCCATTTTTTACGGAATCGGTGGATTCACGGAATTTTATTTTGGCGCCTTTGGGTGGAACCCACTCATCTTTCGGATGTGGTATCTTTTTGGGGCCATTCTTGTTGCTGCCTGGCTGGGGCAGGGTACGGTCTACCTGCTCGCCAACCGTAAATGGGCCAATGCGCTGATGCTCATTTTGGGCATTGCCTCGCTCTACGCTCTATTTAGAATAGCCACAGCCCAGCTTGATCCCTCTCTGATGATCGGCGAAGGCCATACTGGCGCGGAATTGAGCGGTCATGCCATCGTCACAGATGGCGTACGTGTGCTGACACCCTTTTTCAATATTTATGGCACCCTCACCCTGGTTGGCGGGGCAATTTATTCTGCATGGATATTCTGGCGCAAACGCGTTTTACTCCATCGCGCTGTTGGGAATATTCTTATCGCCACCGGCGCGATCTTGCCCGCATTTGGCGGACTATTCAGCCGCCTGCAGTTCCCGGGCGCCCTCTATCTGGGTGAATTTTTTGGCATAATTCTTCTTTTTATCGGGTTTCA
>NZ_CEYOSI010000023.1:4379-17242 GCF_982879505.1 Candidatus Desulfolinea nitratireducens | reverse complement strand
CCCCGTTCACAGGAACGGGGCTTTTCTCTTTAAAGGGTATAATCAGCGCATCTCAAATTTGGAGCTAAAAATGTCTCTTCTCAATTTGCCCCTGATACTCGAAACCCGTCGCAATCACGCCCTTGAACACGCCACCCTGAAAATTCTGGGGCCGAAATATCCTGCCCGTCCTCTGGGTGGACATTCCAACCCAACCGGTTTCGTTATCCTGGGTGATGTGGATACGGAGGATCTCCGCGCTGCGGCGGATGAGGCCCTCAAACGTCTCCGCGCTGGCGAAAGCGACTTGGCGATTCACCCCGGCTGCGGCACCAATTACGCGACCTCCGGCTTGCTGGCCGGTTCCCTGGCCTGGTTCGGACTTTCGGGCAGCGGGCCGATGCGCAGACGTTTATGGAGGATTCCCCTGATATTACCTCTGGCGATCCTCGTTTGGGGACTGAGCAAACCCCTGGGTCCCAAACTGCAAGCCAGGGTCACGACCGAAGCGGAGATGGGGGCCCTGGAAATACTCTCAGTGCAGAAGATCCGCCCAGCTCTTCATAGAATTTCAACCAGGGGATAAGATGTCCGAAAAGACCATCCGTGTGCTCTATCTCTATGGGAACGATGAATTTGCCATTTCCCGGCGTTTGCAAAAGGTGCAGCAACGGGTGGACAAAGATGGGATGAATACCTCTCATCTGGAAGCTCGTCTGGCGGGAATGGATGAACTGAATTTGGCTGTGAATTCGATCCCCTTTTTAGCCGAGCGGCGATTGGTCTTGCTTGAAGAACCCTCGGCGCGTTATCCAAAAGTTAAAGGACGCAAAGAGTTTTTAGCCTTTTTGGAGAACGTGCCTCCCAGCACAGTTTTGGTCCTTTATGAAGTGATCGACGAGAAAAAAGCCGCCAAACACTGGCTGGTGAAATGGGCGGATTCTGCGAATGAGATTGCCCGCACCGAGCGTTTTATGCTCCCGAAAGCCTGGAAAACGGGCGAGTGGACAACGCGCATTCAGCAGGAGACCAGTCAGCAGGGAGGAGAGATCGAGAGTCGCGCTGCCGCGAGACTGGCAGAAATGACCGGGCAGAATACGCGCCAGGCCGCGCAGGAGATCACCAAATTACTCACCTATGTTAATTTTGCACGGCCGATCACGCTCGAAGATGTCGAACTGGTCAGTGTATCCACCGCCCAGGGCGATATTTTTGCCCTTGTGGATGCACTGGGCAGCAATCGGGGGAAAGAAGCCCAGGCCATGCTGCATCGCTTGCTCGACGAACAGGATCCCTTCTCGATCTTTGGGATGGTCGTCCGTCAATTCAGGCTGCTTTTGTTGGCGCGTGAGGTGATCGAAAAAAACGGAAATGTGCAGGGGGAACTTAAGGTACATTCCTTTATCGCTCAAAAACTGGCGTCACAGGCTCGTCAATTTGATCTGCCCACACTTGAGGCGATCTATAGGCAGTTGTTGGTTATTGATGAGCAGGCCAAAACAAGCCAGGCCACCCTGGATTTATCTTTGGATATGTTCGTGATGGAGTTGGCTGGAGGGTAAACTTTCGTTTAGGGAGCTTTCTGCTCCCAAGTAAAACTTTCTTTCAATACCCCTGCGGGAACTCCCCCGATCATAGCATTTTCGAGCTTGAATTTCTTTGTCACCACACTCCCCATCGCGACAAGGGTATTATTTCCAATAGACGTCCCAGGCGCAAAACGGACTGCACTACCAAGATAACAATTTTCACCGATGGCAATATCACGGTCGAGGATTCCCGCACCGTGTGTCCAAAATTGGGATCCGATTCCAGCAATCCATGAACCAGCTCCAATTGTGAATGTGCCAGCCACGTCGATATAATGTTGGGATGTAATTAAGGTGTCATTAGCGATGACAAGGTTTCGGGCGTAATTCGCACCAGCATGTTCTGCGCGGGTTGTCCAGTAACCGCAGGAGAAAATGTTCCGATGTCCAATAGAAGCGCCTTTACCGATTGTCATCTTCATCGGTCCAGTAAAGAGATTTCCCCATCCGATTTGGCATGCTCCGATCTCAGCATCGTCTACGGCGATAATCGTGCCAAAGCCGAGTTTTGCATCCACGATCTTGTAGCCCAGTAAAATTCGATAGGCGGTGACGCGCAGAAAACTGAAAGGCAAAACGCTTATTAGCGTCGCTAAAACGAGCTTTAGTTTTCTCATCCGACCTTATTTATAATCCTCTCGAACAGGGTAAAAAGTATCCATGATCTGGCAATCGGTGATCGCTCGCCCGGAATGCTTCATGTTGGATGGGATTACCGCAACCGTCCCCGCTTCAAGTTGACGGATTTCCCCATCAAGTGTCATCTCGAATTTGCCTGAGATCACGACTGAGATTTGTTCGTTGATATGGGCGTGCTCGGGCAAAGTCGCCCCGGCTTCAATTCTCCAGAAGGTTGCGCTCATATTTTCGGCGTGCACAAAGGTGCCATGAAAACCGGGCACAATTTCTCTCTCTTCAATTGTAGAAAGCTCAACAAAAGGCATTCTTCCTCCTTGTGATTTGACCATGAACGGCATAAAATCCAATGCAACCTGATTGTAAACCATAAAGGAAAGATCTTATGAAAATCCGCTCGATCACCTATTTTTTCAATCCCGACTGGCCGCTTAATGAGGCCAAACTCCGCGTGGCAGATGAATTCCTGCGAAATGCCAAATCTGCTTATCAGGGTGCGGGATACGAAGTCCAGACGACGCGTTTGGCAACCCCCTCGTTCACGCAGATTCTTGGCAAGGCAAAATTGGATGAAACGCCCGCGCTTGCCAATCAACTTGCTTCCGCCATGGAAAATATGGATGCGGAGTATGCCTCCCTCGGACCCGCTTTGCCCGAAATGCCTCAGAGCTATGCCGTCATCCCCGAGGCAATTGAAGCGAGCGAGAATATCTTTTTCTCCGGTGAAATGGCCTCCGCTAAAAAAGGGATCTCAATGACCGCCCTCAAAGCGTGTGCAGAGGTGATCGTCCGGGCCGCGACTCTCAGCCCGGACGGATTCGCTAACCTCCGTTTTACCGCGCTGGCAAATGTCCCCGCGGGCGGACCCTTCTTCCCCGCTGCCTATCATGATGGTGGTGCGCCAGCTTTTGCCCTTGCCCTCGAAGCAGCCGATCTGGCGGTGGATGCTTTCGATGGTCAACGAACCGTGGATGAGGGCCGGAAAAAGCTGATTAAATCTTTGGAATCACATGGCAAAAAACTGACTCAAGTCGCTGACTCGCTGAACCATAGATTCTTGGGTCTTGATTTCTCCCTGGCCCCATTCCCCGATGATGCGATTTCGCTTGGCGGTGCAATGGAAGGATTCGGGATCCCAAAGGTGGGACAGCATGGCTCACTTGCGGCAGCGGCGATTTTAGCGGAATCCATTCAACGCGCCGATTTTCCCCATACCGGCTTCAACGGGATGATGATGCCCGTCCTCGAGGATTCAATCCTGGCCCAACGCGCTGCGGAGGGGTCACTGACAGTCAAGGATTTGCTGCTCTACTCCGCCGTTTGCGGGACGGGGCTGGATACTGTTCCCCTTGCCGGAGATGTGAGCAGAGGGCAAATCGCGGCTTTGTTGCTTGATATAGCGGTAATGTCTCTCCGGTTGGCGAAACCACTCACGGCGCGGCTGATGCCCATTCCTGGCAAGCAAGCCGGGGACAGGACCGAATTCGACTTCGCCTTTTTTGCGAATAGCCGCGTGATGGCATTGGATGCTGTCGGACTTGATCTCCCCTTTGCTGGAGATGAAGTCATCAAAATTCAATCGCGCTGATCTCTTGCAGTATAATCAGCGGAAAATAAATTTCCCACTGGAGGTATTTTTCGATGGATCTTCCCCAATATGCTTATTTTAAAGGTGCGATTGTTCCCTATGCAGAGGCAAAGGTTGGCGTTCTAACCCACGCGCTGAATTACGGAACAGGGGTTTTTGGTGGCGTGCGTGCTTATAAAAATGATGAGAATGGCAAATTATATCTTTTCCGTCCTTATGATCATTATCGTCGTTTTTTAAATTCATGCAAGATGATGCTGATGGAATTTGATGAAACACCAGAGAGCCTGACCCAACTGACCATCGATCTGCTAAAGAAAAGTGGCTTTAGTGAGGATGTTTATATCCGCCCCCTGGCTTATAAATCTTCTGAGATGATCGGTGTGAAATTGCATGATGTAGAGGCTGATTTTTCAATTGTCGCCTTACCTTTCGGGAAATATGTGGCCAACGATACCAACGCCCATGTGACGATCTCCTCCTGGCGGCGTCTGGATGATAACGTCATCCCGGCGCGTGGGAAGATCAGCGGGGCCTATGCCAACTCAGCCTTTATCAAAACAGATGCCATGCGCTCAGGATTTGACGAGGCCCTGGTCTTGACGCAGGCTGGACATCTCTCTGAGGGGAGCGCGGAGAATGTCTTTATTGTGCGGGATGGGGTTATGATCACACCTTCGGTGACTGAGAATATCCTCGAAGGAATTACGCGCCGCTCGGTGATGGAACTCGCAGCGGCAGAGTTGGGTATGGAAGTCGTCGAACGCCCGATTGATCGCACGGAGGTTTATATTTGTGATGAACTCTTCATGACGGGAACTGCTGCACAGGTGACTGCGATCACAAAGGTGGATCATCGCCCCGTCGGTAATGGGGAAATGGGCCCGGTTGCTGCAAAACTGCGTGATCTATTCTTTGATATTGTGCGCGCAAAGAACCCCAAATATTCGGCCTGGAATATAGAAGTGTAATTGCTCAAAATAGAGTTGTCTTACAAAAGTATTCAGTTCCTGAGCGGAGCGTAGCGCAGTCGAAGGACGGTTTTACAAGAACCGCTCTTCGACTACGATTGCGCTTCGCTTTATCTCCGCTCAGAGACTGTATCTTTACCACCAACATTTTGAGAAACTACTGAGTCTGAGTTATGGATAAGATGTTTCCAATAGCTTCATGCGGGCTAAAAGCCCTCCCTCAGTACATGGAAGCTCTCGGGCTGATGTTTGTAACCCCGAAGGGGCTTTGACGAGTTGAGTCCGCACTGAATTTGTGCTAAGCATAACTCAGGTTACTAAAGAAGTTTAGGTCACCACCAAGAAACACATAGCTAAAGAAAAAGCCCCCCAAGGATGTTTTCCTTGAGGGGCTTTGCATTTACTTATTCTTTAGCGCACTTGTCTGAAAGTAATAAAAACCGAGTTCTTTTCACAATCTGCTAAGGTGCTAAAGCGGATCTCATCCGAGAGGGGTAATCCAGCCTGATCAAAGATGCGGATAAATAAGGTTTCATCCGAAGGTAATGGCACATCGCTCAGCATAAAGTCAAAACCAGAAATTCCATAACCAAATGAGTTGGCTGTCCCTGATATTTGTGGACCAAGATCAACTGTTTTACCAACTAACGTTCCCTGTACCCGAACCTGAACTCCCCAGTAGTGGGCACCATTTAAATCTAGTACAACCCCACCAACCCCTAGCCAATTGCAATTTGTATCGGGATGAAAGATTGTGGCATCAACATATTTTATTTCCGCTGTAAAAGGCATTCCAGGGGTTGCCGTTGGGTCAGGCGGTTTTGGAGTGGATGTTGGTTCAATAAGATATAAAGGTGTTTGGGTTGATATTGGCGTAAAAGTTGCCCGAGAAGTTGGGGTGATCGTTGGTTGGATTGTAGGGGTCTCGGTCCACAATTCGTCCAATTGCAGGGGAGTGATCGTCGCGGAGGGGATAATGATCGGCGGGATGGGTGTATTTGGCGGCAATGGATTTAACGCGGTATAGGGGTTAATGAATAGCAGCAAAAAATATGCGCCCATACAAGCTGCTGCAACCAAAGTCAGGATTGAGAAAATATCCAGCATATCAAGGCTGAAGCTTTTCTTTCCAGATTCTCCATCCGCAAAACTATCATCTGTATAATCAAAATCGGCCATAAAACACTCTCCATCCTTTTAAAAAATGCAGGACTTTTTATTTTTGTAGATGGCACTCATTCTTATTTGTTCTCTATTTTACTCGCTTCACGTTCTTCTTGAAGCCAATCAAGCAAAGCTTTCTCTTGGAGAGCCAGGAGTGCGTCTGGCGAAAGAGGATGTGAGCTATCTCGTTCAAAAACCATAATAATATGAAAGCCAATATCTGTTGATATTATTTCGCTGGGTTGCCCTATCCCTAAAGAAAAGGCAACCTCTTCAATTTTTGGCTCCAATAAATAGCCTCGTGGAAACCAGCCCAGCTCACCATTTGTCTTTGGATCGTAGGCCGCAGCCAAGTCCAGAAAATCAACACCTGCTGCCAACCTCGACTGAACCTCATCTGCAGTTTCCTGATTATAGAGCAAAATCTGCCTGACGTGTACCTGTTCGGCGGTACTGGGGAAAGTTGTAAGGATATTGTCACGCATCCAGGCTGCTTCGATGGCCCGTTTTAGGGCTTGATGGAAGGATGCCTCCGTGTACCCATGGTTTGCCAGCCAGGTGGATAGTGATTCTGCGCCCCCAATTTCCGCCGCTAACGCGTTGAGACGAGCTTTCACTTCGGTATCTTCGAGTGTATATCCGGCTTTTCGGGCAGCTTGGGCGAATAAGACCTGATCGGTCAGATCGTTAAGGACGCGCCCTTCAGCCTCTTCAACAGACACGGTTTTTCCCAGCGCGTTCTGTGCTTCTTGAAAACGGAGCAGCTCGGCGTTGAACTCATCCAGCGAAATAATCTCGCCATTAACTGTCGCCGCAGCCGGAACAGCAGTTGCTGTGGGTGGAGCAGATGGTTGAGTAGGGGGAGCAATCGTTGGGGTGAGGGAGTCAGAAGATGCTTTGCAGGCGGATAAGATCAGGATGATGGATATTGCCAATAGAGGGAGGCGTGATTGGATATTTACAAATTTTAACATTGCGGGAATTATACCCTTAACAAAAAAGTAGAGGCGGGTCTTAGACCCGCCCCTACTTTAGTATTTCTAGACTTGGTTTACATCATGCCGCCCATACCGCCCATGCCGCCTGGGGGCATTCCGGAGCCAGCGCCGCCCTCTTCGGGGACGTCGGTGATGAGCGCTTCGGTGGTCAGGATCATCGCTGCGATGGAGGCTGCATTTTCGAGCGCGCCACGGGTAACTTTGGCGGGGTCGATCACGCCGGCTTTGATCATATCAACATACTCTTCGGTAAGGACGTTGTAGCCAACTTTGCTATCTTTTTCGCGGCGGACGTTCTCAACGATTACGGAGCCGTCTTTGCCAGCGTTTTCAGCAATCTTTTTCATTGGGGCAACAAGTGCTTTCCGGACGATATTGATGCCAGTCTGCTCATCGTCGTTGTCGCCTTTGAGACCTTCGAGTGCAACCATTGCGTTGAGCAGTGCAACACCGCCGCCAGGAACGATGCCTTCTTCAACTGCCGCGCGGGTAGCGGAGAGGGCGTCTTCAACACGGTGTTTCTTCTCTTTGAGTTCGGTTTCGGTGGCTGCACCAACACGGATGATGGCAACGCCGCCGGAGAGCTTGGCAAGACGTTCCTGCAGTTTTTCGCTATCGTAATCGCTGGTGCTTTTCTCGATTTCAACACGGATTTGCTCAACACGACCCTTGATCTGGGCTGCGTCGCCTTTGCCGCTGACAACGGTGGTGTTTTCTTTGTCGGAGACAACTTTTACGGCGCGACCGAGATCTTCGATGGTTGCGGTATCGAGCTTGCCACCGGTCTCTTCAGCGATGACGTTAGCGCCGGTCAGAATGGCGATATCTTGCATGGTTGCCTTGCGGCGGTCGCCAAATCCCGGAGCCTTGATGGCGAGGACGTTGAGCATACCGCGCAGTTTGTTCAGTACGAGGGTCGCAAGGGCTTCGCCGTCAATATCTTCAGCGATAATGACCAGGTCACGTTTCCCGATCTGGATCAGTTTCTCAAGCAAAGGTACGAGGTCCTGGGCCGAGGAGATCTTCTTTTCGTGGATGAGGATATAGGGGTCTTGGATCACAGCTTCCATGCTATCAGCATCGGTGATGAAGTAAGGGGAGAGGTAGCCACGATCAAATTGCATACCTTCAACATATTCGGTCTCGAACTGCAAGCCCTTCGACTCTTCGACGGTAATAACGCCGTCGTTACCGACCTTGTCCATTACTTCAGCGATCAAGTCACCGATGATGCGGTCCTGGGCGGAGATGGAAGCAATATTGGCAATATCATCTTTTGAAGTAACTTCAACAGCCAATTCGCTGATTTTCTCGGCAACAGCGTGGGATGCTTTTTCGATGCCGCGTTTCAGGAGCATGGCATTGGAGCCAGCTGCGAGGGTTTTGAGACCTTCGGTGACGATGGCATGTGCCAAAACAGTGGATGTGGTGGTTCCATCACCAGCGATATCGTTGGTTTTTGTGGCGGCCTCTTTAAGAAGCTGCGCACCCATATTCTGGAAGGGATCTTCGAGTTCGATCTCTTTTGCAACGGTTACACCATCATGGGTGATGGTGGGGGAGCCGAATTTGCGGTCGAGAGCAACATTGCGGCCTTTGGGGCCGAGGGTGGTCGCGACGGCGTTGGCAAGAACGTCCATGCCTTCTTTAAGCTTGCGACGTGCTTCCTCGGAAAAAACGATTTGTTTTGCCATTGGTAAATCCTCCAAAAATTAAATTAGTTTTTTTGTTTTAATTCGCTCTCGGCGGAGTCCTTCGCGAAGCATCCTTTAGGGCGCCGCCGGCTAGAGCGTCATTAAATTTCGATTATTGCGAGAATCTCTTCCTCGCGGAGAATAAGGTACTCTTTGCCTTTATGCTTGAGCGACGAGCCGCCATAACGGGCGAACAAAACCATGTCACCGACGGCTACCTCCATCGCAACGCGCTGACCATTTCCATCGCGGAGCCCGGGGCCAATCGCGACGACAGTTCCTTGCTGGGGCTCTTCCTTCGCCGTCTCAGGGAGGGCGACGCCGCCAGCGGTGATCTCGTCTTTTTCAATCGGCTCCACAACGACGCGGTCGCTGAGGGGTTTGAGGGTCGTGGTCATTTTGGCAAATTTTCCTTAGACATCATTTTAGCACCCTAAGAGGCAGAGTGCTAATTCGCGACAGAATGATACTTGCCCCCTTCACCAGCGTCAAGGGATGATTATAAACTCTTACAAATTTCTGATATTGAAAGATCAATGAGATGTGTGTTGCAGTTGTTCTGAAATAAAGAAACTATCTCAAAAATGTCCCCTGCGCAAAGGACGCCACCGAGAGCTTATCTTTTGGCTTGCCTGTGCCCCGAATGGAGTGCTACCCGTCTTCAAAATTTGAGTGGTGATATTTCGATACCGATTTCTCCCCTTTATTCATTCAATGATTGGCAAATTGCCTCACCAGCCTGGACAATCCCCATAATATCGCGGTCGTCACTGTAATCGGCCCTGACCTCACTCATTACCGCCATCGCTTCCTCGCAATTATTTTCTTTGGGGCGGCTGAGCGCAGCGAGAACCGAGCCATAGGTGTAATAATAGACGACGGTATTTGGGGTCAGATCCAATCCGATCACGGAGGCAGGCGTATCATTAGGGCCGCAGCCACCGCGTCCCTCACAGGATTCTTCAGCTGTGCAGCCACGAATTGTACATTTTAATGCCGGGATCGATCCCTCGTAGTTGCGTGATTTGAAATAGATGATTCCCAACTGCCCATAAATATCTGCATTGGAGGGATCAATTTCCAGTGCCCGTTGAACATTGCGGGCGGCGATAAAGAATTCCCCTTCCTGGGAATATGTTTTGGAAATTGAGAGATAGGGAATGGGGTCTAAAATGCCCAGTTGTTCATTCAGGCGGGCGGCTTTGGCAAAATATTCCAACGAATTCTCGTAAAGCTGGGTCCGTGTTTCACCATTGGGGCTGTCAAATGCAAGCCGACGATAATTTGCGCCCGCTCGCAGATATAAAAAGGTGAGGTTTGGTGAAATTGCCAAAGCCTTGTCATATTCCTGAATGGCCTGGTTATATTGCCCCAGGGATTCAAGCACATAGGCGTTGACCCGATGCACATCCATGAGTGTGTCGTCCTGCTCAACCGCCTGATTGATATATTGTTCACCCTGTGACCACTTCTGCGCATCGACGAGAATTTCGGCATAATAGGCCAGGGCAAGCGTGTTTTGATTATCCAATTGGAGGGCGCGAACGGCCTCCTGCTCTGCTTCAAGGAGATAGTCAGCGGCCTGTTCGGTTCCGAAAAGGATGCTATTCGCATTCCAGTCCAGAACAAAGGCGCGGATGGCATGAACGGTACTATCATCCGGGGCCAGCTCAACAGCTTTGTTAATGGAAGCAAGCCCCTCCTGGAGTCTCTCCCGCTGCTGGTCATCTGTTGTAAGTTGGACGGATGAGTAGGTTTGAATACGCGCCAGTTTTGCCCATACCTCCGAATTTGCAGGATCGACACGGGTAGCCTCCTGATAGGCGGTGATCGCCGCTTCCAGCTTCCCTGCTTCAAATTGGGCATCCCCTTCAAGGGCATAGGATTTGGCAACGCGCGTGGGCGTGGGAGTGGGCAGGAATGGACGCTGGATATTCCCCAGTTCCACCTGGCGGATGAGCCAGATTCCACCCAAAATGAATACCAGTAGAAGAAAAATACGGTAGGGGTTGGTGGTTGGCTTGCGAAAAAAGATATTGGATTGTCGACTCATGCTTGTGGGGTGGGTGTTCCTTTAGTAACATCCGGAGCGATTTCTTTGGTGGCGGTGGGCGGATTATCAAGATTTTCCTGGCAGAGTCTAATCGCTTCGTTGGCATTGAAGACAGCCAGTTCGTTGCTGGGAATTGTGCCGATTATCTGTTGTGCAATTTGAAGCGCTTCACCGCAGCGGTTGAGCCTGGAGAGGACGATTGCGTAAGTGAAATAATATTCGGCTGTGCGCGTATTCGTATCGAGATTGAGTCCTTCAATAATTTGGTCTTCGCCGAGGCTGCCGCCGAAAATAGCCAGGCCCAGTTCTTGAGCGGCCTCCGGCCATTGGAAATTATGATAGTACATTACGCCCAGGTTACCGTGCAAAGCAGCATCCGTAGGAGCGTCTTTGATAGCCTGCTCAGCATATTGAGCGGCTTTGGCATATTCTCCGATCGAGGCATAGGTGCGCGAGATATAAAGATCGGGCAAGGGGTCGGCGGGGTTTAGGGCATTGGCACGGGTCAGTTCTTCGATAGCTTTATCGTATACACCCAGGGCACGGTAGTTTCTTCCCAAAGCAAGATGGAGGTCGGGGATATTTTCATTGAGGGTGATCGCGGTTTGATATTCACGAATGGCTTCTTCGTAATTTCCGGTTGCTTCAAGAACATAGGCCCGGGCCCGATGGGCTTCCATCAATTCAGGAGCCAGGCTGAGTGCCACGCGGGATGCCTCGACTGCCAATTCGATTGAATCAAAAGGCCCAGAGCCGGAAACATAAGAATCCACCAGAATCTCAGCATAGTAGGCATGTGCGAGGGCATTATTTGGGTTAAGTTCAAGTGCCCTTTTGCTTGAGGCTTCTGCAGCAAGAAAATCACCTTGAAAATCAAGAGCCCAGGCGTGAACGGCATGCGCCATCGAATTGTTGGGATTGAGCAGGATCGCGTTTTCTGCGCTGGTTTTGGCTTCTTCATATTGACCAATAAAGACTTGTGCCCGCGCCATAGCAATATAAGAGGCTGGGTCATCGGGGCGGGAGCGAATGGCTTGCTTGTAAGAATCAATCGCTTGCAAAAGCTTCCCCTGCCCAAAATAAAGCTCCGCTTCCGAAATAAAAGATTCTGGTGCACGGGTTGGTGTGGGTGTGTCCACAAAGGGTGTTTGGATGTCTGGGGCCACGTAACGATCAAAATAAACCACGGCAAAGATCATTGTCAATAAGACAGTAACCCAAAACCAATTAATCCGCCTGCGACGACGGTTCATAGACCATTTATTTCTACGTAAATACATGTGCGCATCTTACCATTGGGATGAGATGGGCGCAAGAAGACCCTCACCCCCAACCCCTCTCCCGCTTGCGCCCTCTTCGAGGATGCTTCGGGATGAGAGGGGAGTTAAGCCCAGAGAACGCGAAGTTTTAATTTCAGGACTTACGCAAAAAAACATTTTTTTTATGCAGCAATGCTTGGCGTTTCTGCTTGTCTACAATACCCCAACGCAGAGCATAGGAATAAGGACTAATAAAATGCATAAGCCCTACTTTGGTTTTCTCCGTAATCTCTGTGGTGAAGTTTTTCCACGAAATATCTAAACATGGACTTGCATCACGAACTACAAAAGGCTAGAATGAAGTCATGCAATTTGACATTTTTACCCTTTTCCCTGAAGTATTCCCCCCTTATCTAAATAGCAGCATCTTGAAGCGTGCCCAGCAAAACGGGTACCTTGGCGTGGAACTCCATAATATCCGCGAATGGACCCGCGATAAGCACCACGTTACAGATGACACCCCCTATGGTGGTGGTGGTGGGATGATCATGAAACCTGAGCCGGTTTTTGAAGCTGTGGAGGATGTGCTCGGGACACCGCCGGCTTGCCCCATCGTTCTTTTAACCCCGCAGGGGCGTCTTTTCACACAGGATGTGGCGCAGGAACTCGCCCGGAACGATAGACTTGCTCTGCTCTGTGGACGCTACGAGGGCCTGGATGAACGAATCCGGACCCATCTCGTTACCGACGAAATTTCCATTGGAGATTATGTCCTCACCGGCGGTGAATTACCCGCCCTGATTCTGATCGATGCACTCACACGGCTAATTCCTGGCGTTCTCGGTGATGAAAACGGCGCCGCGAACGACTCGCATGCCTCAGGTTTACTCGAAGGACCGCATTACACACGCCCGCCTGAATTTCGCGGCTGG
>NZ_CEYOSI010000023.1:0-4369 GCF_982879505.1 Candidatus Desulfolinea nitratireducens | reverse complement strand
GCTGGGAGATTCCTGCTGTGCTGCGCTCAGGAGATCATGCCAGGGTTGCCCAATGGCGGCGGGAACAGGCTTTGCTGCGCACATTTAAGCGCAGACCAGAGATGCTTGAAAAGATTGAACTTAGTGATGAAGATCGTGCGTTTTTGGAGACACTAGATTACAGACTTTAGACTTCAGACTTCAGACTTTAGACTTTAGACTTCAGACTTTAGACTTTAGACTTTAGACTTCAGACTTTAGACTTCAGACTTTAGACCTCAGACTTCAGACTTTAGACTTTAGACCTCAGACTTCAGACTTTAGACTTTAGCTTGGAGACTTTCTAATCTTCAACCTACAACCTACAACCTACAACCTACAACCTTCAACCTTCAAACGTTCAAACCTGCAACCTTCAACCAAGAAAAAGGAGATCAAGATGAAATTCAGATACGGCAAGATTTTCCTGCTCGGCTTCGGCTTTTTTGGTGTTAGTGTGGTTTGGGGTGTTTACAACGCCTTTGTCCCCATCTTCCTCTCCGAAAAATTCAATCTCGCCCCGGCGTGGATCGGCTTCTTTATGACCCTCGATAATATCGCAGCCCTCTTTATCCAGCCTTCTGTCGGTGCGTGGTCAGATCGCTTGCGGACGAAGATCGGGCGTCGGATGCCCTTTATCCTGATCGGGGCACCCATCTCGGCAGCCGCCTTTGGGTGGATCCCTCTTGCATCGGTCCTCCCCCTCTTTGTTGCTGGAACGAGCACGCTGCTCTTAAGTATGGCGCTCTGGCGTACGCCCGTCGTCGCCCTGATGCCTGATATCACCCCCTCGAAATATCGTTCCCAGGCCAATGGGATCGTCAACTTCATGGGTGGTATTGGTGCGATCTTTTCCTTCCTGGGTGGCGCAGCCCTCTACGAAATGAATCCGGCCTATCCCTTCTGGATGGGTTCCGGGCTGGTGCTTTTTTCCGCGCTGATGGTTTTCTTCTTCATCAAGGAACCAAAGGAATACGAAGAGAGCGAAATACAGCCTGGTCTTCTCGCCAGCCTGCGGGAAGTTTGGGCGGATAACGATAAAAGTGCTATGCGGCTCTTTGCGGCGATCCTGCTTTGGTTTGTGGGCTATAACGCCATCGAGGCGTTCTTTACGTTGTATGCAAAAAATCATCTGGGGATGACTCCCGCCGATGGGACGCGCCTGCTCGGGCATCTTTCTCTTTTCTTCGTTCTTTCAGCGTTGATCGCCGGATTTGTGGGCGGAAAACTTGGACGCCGTAAAACCATTATGAGCGGAATCTTCCTCCTCGGCGGATTGCTCGCGAGCCTCTACTTGCTCCCGTCAAAATTGCTTGCAACGGTGCTCACCACTGTACCGGTACTTGGCGACGTGGCTGTGATCAGTATCTTTCTGATGGCTGCAGGTGTGGCCTGGGCATTGATCAATATCAATTCCCTGCCAATGGTTGTGGATATGGTTGATGATGCCCGCATTGGTACTTATACCGGGCTTTACTATCTTTTCTCAACCCTGGCTGCGATTTTGGGTCCCAACGTCAACGGTTGGATCATCCAATTAACAGATAATAATTACAATTCGATCATGTTCGTCGCCCCGACCTTTATGCTCCTGGCATTTCTGATGATGCTCGGTGTAACGCGCGGCGAGGCAAAGCCTGATTCTGTGCGCATGTAAGTTTTTATGTAATGTTGCTTATATGGCTATCATCATCTTGCCGAAAAATTCGATAACCTGTATACTAGGAGTCGGTGTGAGCGCTTGTAGACTTGCACCAGTCATTCTATGTAACTCTTTAGAAAGAGGAGTAAGAAAATGAAAAAGTTTTACCTAGTATTTGCGGTATTTACTATTTCCGCTCTCGCGCTCTCCGCTTGTGGTGGCGCTCCTGCAGCCAGTGAAGATAACTGCGCCAGCGAAGAAGTTCTCTGCGTAGGCCTTGTCACTGATGTCGGCGAAATTGACGACAAATCCTTCAACCAGTCTGCCTGGGAAGGTGTTCAGCAGTCCGCTGATGACCTGGGTGCTTTCGTCAAATACGTTGAGACCAAAGATGCCAAAGATTACGCCGCCAATATCGGTCTTTTCGCAGAAAAAGACTATGATGTCATCGTCACCGTTGGTTTCGCCCTTGGGCAAGCCACTGTTGAAGAAGCTGCCAACTACCCGAATATCAATTTCATCGGTGTTGACCAGTGGCAAGGTGAAGCAGTGGCCAACGTAACTGGCTTACTCTTCCCCGAAGATAAAGTAGGTTTCTTAGCAGGTGCATTGGCTGCTCAACTGAGCGAAACCGGTACCATCGCTGCCGTTCTCGGCACCGACCTGGTTCCCCCCGTTGTTGCCTTCAAAGAAGGTTACGAAGCGGGCGCTCTCTATATCAACCCGGATATCAACCTGATCTCCACCTATCACCCCGGTGGTATGGATGTTGCATTTGTTGACCCCGAGTGGGGTGCAACCACATCCAAGCAAGCCATTGACCAAGGCGCAGACGTCGTCTTCGGCGCTGGCGGCAAGACCGGTAATGGCGCATTGATCGAAGTTGCTTCCCACGAAGGTCTTTACTGCATCGGTGTTGACTCCGATCAATGGGAAACCGTTCCCGAAGCACACGACTGCCTAGTTTCCTCCGCAATGAAGCTCATCACCCCCGGTGTATTTGAACTGATCACTGCTTCCGCTGATGGTGCATTCCCCGGCGGCAACTTCTTCGGTTCTGTTGGTTTGGCTAGCTTCCACGACTTTGATAGCGCAGTTCCTCAAGCCGTGAAAGACAAATTGGCTGAGATCGATGCTGGCCTGCAGGATGGCTCCATCTCCACTGGCTACTAAAAAAATAGCATTTAGATAAGCATGAAACGGAGTGTGGCTTTTACCACACTCCGTTTTTTGTATTATTGGGTTTTTATACTTTTGGATCGTGCAGACGGCATTTCCTTGACACATTTCTGCCTTGGCTATATAATCTCGGTCGCCTTCCTCGTTAGCTCAATTGGCAGAGCGAGCGGCTGTTAACCGCTAGGTTCCAGGTTCGAGTCCTGGACGAGGAGCTTTTGATATATAAAAAGGCCCAAAACGTTTTTTTGGAGCCTTTTTTTGTTTAAGCTCTGGTCTTGTAACCTTTTATTTTCGATTAAATATTTTTATAATATGTGTGATAATTGAGCAAATTTATAATTACTGATCCTTGCATAAGTAACTAAACCATGGTTAGATTGACCACATGGCAAAGGATAAAGTGACAAATTGGAAAGAAGAACGCCGCAAGCGAGCCTGGGCTTTACACCAGACTGGCTGGAAGCAAAAGGACATCGCCAAAGCGCTGGGTGTGACCAAGGGTGCCGTCAGCCAATGGATCAAGCGCAGCATGGAAGGCGGCGAAGCAGCGCTCAAGGAGCAACCCAAATCGGGCGCGCCCGCACGTTTGAGTGCGGCTGACCGCCAGAAGCTCCCGAAGTTACTGGAGCGAGGCGCAGAAAGCTTCGGATTTCGAGGCGATCTGTGGACCTGTCCTCGTGTTGGCAAAGTGATCGAGCGCGAGTTCGGGGTGAAATACCACCCCGCCCACGTCAGCCGCATTCTCAAAGACTTGGGGTGGACGCCCCAGAAGCCGATCAGGCGAGCCAGGCAGCGGAAGGAAGCCGAGGTCCAACGTTGGAAGACGGAACGCTGGCCCGAGTTGAAAAAAAGGCGGCCGAAGAAGGGCGCACCATTGTTTTTATAGACGAATCGGGTGTGTATCTGCTTCCGATGGTTGTGCGCACCTATACGCCGCGCGGGCAGACACCAATCTTGAAGGAGTTTCTGTCATACAAGCATCTTTCACTTATCGGGGCGGTCACACCCCAGGGCAGGTTGTTTCTGACAATTTATGCTCATTCGATTACCAGTCGAGAAGTCGTCAGTTTTCTTGGTCAATTGCAACGGCTGATCCCGGGTTTGCTGCTGGTCATCTGGGACGGCATTCCTACGCATCGTTCTAAGATCGTGAAAGCCTACCTGGCAGCTGGGGCAGCTAAGCGCATCCACCTGGAGCAATTGCCAGGATATGCTCCGGACCTCAACCCGACAGAATGGGTTTGGAGCTATCTAAAAATTGCCGATTTGCCCAATATCGCCTGTGATCACCTGCCAGAACTGGAAGTGCTGATCCAAAATGCGAAGCGGCGTATGCAACGCAGACCTGCAATGATCCAGGCTTTCGTGCGTGATGCGGGTTACGAAGTTTAGAAACATATGCAAGGATCAGTAGTTGTATTTTAATCTAGCGCTGCATAACGTCCTTATTGGGATTTTATACAATCCACCCAAAAGCTGTCAACGACAATTAGAAAAGGACATGGCGACAATTAGAAATGCCCATAGTTA
>NZ_CEYOSI010000022.1:0-25560 GCF_982879505.1 Candidatus Desulfolinea nitratireducens | reverse complement strand
TATTCAACATTTCGATGTGTACCTACCGTTGATGCAAAACTGTCAGGTGGCTAGAAAAAATTTACTTATCGAGAATTTATAAATGAAGGCTATCGTTAATGCAGTAGAACGAGTAGGTGCCTGGATCCTGGCTGATGAAGTTTACTCTGGTGCTGAACGAATTACCGATGAAGAGACGCCTTCCTTTTATGGCCGATATGATTAGCTGTACTGATCCTGCTGAAACTAATCTTTCGGTAGGGGAGGTAATTTCTTCATGCCAGCATTATTAGCTGCGTTGGTGGTGATATCGTGCAATTCCTTTTTTACATCTTCAGACATTGGTGAAGGTTCATATTTCTTGAGCAGTTCATCGACTCGTTCCTGAGCGCGATCCCAGGTGGATTTTGAACCCTTCTTCTCCCACGCCTCCATGGTGTCTCGGTCAATTACTTCGGAAGGGATATACATTTCCTCACGGAACCATTTCTTCGTATGTGGGTGACTTAAATAGTTCCCCTTGTGTCCGAGTTCCTGCATGATATCGAGCGCAATGGGTGTCTGTCGGCCGTCAATACCCGCGACCAGGCGTTTTGCCATACCAAGGATCTCGGCGTCGACTACCATTTTTTCGTAGCTCAAGCAGCTTTCATAGTCCATCATCCCGGGGCCGGAAACCATGTTTGCCCCGGCCAGGGCAGCAAAAAAGGCACTGGAGGACTCCAGGCCGCATTGTGCATCAACGATCTTGGCATCACTCATCCCGAGATAGGAATGCGTTGGCATGCCTAATACTTTGCCCACCTGAACATAGGCACAATTGATCATCCAAGTGCCGATTGCGCCCATAGGTGTGGTCCCCTTGCGCATATCAAATATAGCGGGAGAGCCGCCCCAAACAATCGGTGCGCCGGGATTAACCAACTGGTTGATGGTTACGCCGCTCAGGCATTCCGCAGTATGCTGCACCACTGCGCCAGCAAGCGTGACAGGAGAGTTCGCGCCGGTCATTGGCATGGAAATTAATTGAGCCGGGATGTTATTTTTTGCGCAGTCGATCAAGTTCTGGCAGGTGATATCACTCCATTTCAATGGGGGAGAGGGGCAAACATCAAAAACCGCAATTGGTTTCTCGGCCAGGTTTTTTTCACTTCCACTAACGGCAACCAGCATATCCTTCATCGTCCACCAGGTTTCTTTTTCGAAGGCGCCGGTGACGATCGGCTTGTGCATGTAATTCAGCGCCAAATAAAGGCGGTAAAGATCGCCGATGGCCTCAGGTACGTCGGAAGCGATGAAGGCTGTGCTCTGCGCATCCACCTGGGGAAGCATTTCAACAAGCTTGACGAAATTGACGAAGTCCTCGGTGAGCGGCTGACGCTGCCTTTGGGTTTCGCGATCTAAAATTGTGATGCCTCCCGACCCGGGAGTGAATTGGACAGTGTCGCCACCATAATGGACAACTTGAACCCCATCTAAATTGTAAAGATAAAATTCAGAAGGTCGGGTTTCCAGCGCTTGTCGGGCAAGCTTTTCCGGAATTTTGGCGATCTTATTGTCCATATCAACTTCTGCACCAGCATCAGCCAACAAAGAAAGCGCCTCATCGTTTTTTACCTGAATACCCGGGTTCATTAACAGGGCAAATCCTTCCTCGAGGATTTGCGTGACAAGCTCATCTGAAAGAAGGTTTAATTTCGGTTGCATCGTTATTACCTCCACATTTGGTGACCTCAACTGATACCAGGATAATAATGGTTTGTGAAAATAATGTCAATTTTTCATAATGCAGAAGAAGGTGAAAGCAAGTGAAGAATCTTTAATTCTTCACCAGCTCTTGTCCATCGGGGCTATCCTGTACTGTCCAGCCGAGGGCAGCGATTTGATCACGCAGGCGGTCAGATTCTGCGAAATCCTTACTGTTACGGGCTTTTTGGCGGGACTCGACCAGGGCCAAAACTTCATCTGAGGGTACGGGGGCAAGTTCAGGGTCGGGGGCGTTGCGGAGGAATTCCAATGCTTTTGCTGAGATACCATCTTCCAATTCTGCCGGGCAAAAATCCCCCAGATCATGTAATGAAAATGTTTCCCCTGCGGGATAGATTTCTATTTTTTTTTTGTCAATTACGGTCACCGAACTGACGCCGCTTGTGCTGCATGAACTGGTCTCAAAATCGAGAATTATCCCGGTATGCTCATCAAGCCCAACGATAATCTGATCATCAGGAAGTTGCTGCCGCCAGAGATCAAAACGTTCACGGCCGACAAAGCAGCGGCTGGTATCAACATCTGCGCCACCGTCGGTATTATTCCAGTGCGGGATAAAGGATAGCGGCAGACAGCAATCTTCGAAGAGGTCTAAACCAGGTTTGGCGTGCGTATCTTCGCCAACTTTGAATATTTCATAAACGGGTAAAACATGTTCACTGACAGCAATGGTGGCAGCGCTGGCAAAAATAAGGGCGGCCCCGCTGCGGTTGCGATAGCGAATCACATCCCAGGCGAGGGTATTTTTCAGTTGACGGACAGCATAAGTCGGGCTGCCGGGACCCATAAAGATCAGGTCAGCCGAGAGGAGCGGGGTCAGGATGTCGGGATTATCAGGGCTAAATGCCGTATCTTTTTTACGGGCAGGGATGATATCGATGATGGGATCGTAATTTTGCAGTCTGGTTTTAAGATAGTCCCCCACTTTTTGGGCCACAAGGTCAGAATTAAGTTCGAAACCCGCAGTCGTTTCCATGATCGCAATACGCGGGGGGTGATTCAGATCTTTGATCAGGCTCTCGAAGATCCGTCCGCCAGCAAGCGAAGTTTCTCCAGAGCCCAGAAAAGCTATTTTTCCATACATATTATTCACCAATAAATTGTCCAAATCCTAAATATAGTGCACCATACTTAAGAGTGGAAACTAATTTTGAGCAGCATGATTTTGCGAAGATCGCAAAGCGCCTGCTTTTTAACGCGAAGCCCACGAATTGGGCGAATGAAGCGAAAAAACCTAAAAACTTTCGCCTTTTTCGTGCTTTTCGCGTTGTAAAATGATAGACCTAAAACACTTGCTGGTTTTCCAAAGACCTGAGAAGATCTTCCTTGGTCAAAATATTTTCTCTAAAATAAAGTACCATGATACCCTAAATGCCCAGAGATTAGGTACTACTTGATTAATTGACGCGCTTCTTGCCAAATCATATCAAACATTTCGACAGTCAGCCTTCCGGTTTGCGTATTTTGCCGGCTGGGATGAAAGGATGCCAACAGCCATGCTTCATTTGGTAATTGATGCAATGCCCCGTGTGAAAAGACATAATCCTTTTTTCGCAGATTGTAGATGCGCAGGATACGATCAAAGCCGATCCTCCCCAAGGCGACAAAAACCTTTGGTTGGATGATCCTGATCTCACGTTCAAGAAAAGGCTGGCAGGTATTTAACTCTTCGGAAGTCGGTTTGTTTTTTGGGGGAGCACAACGACCAGAGGAGGTGATCCACATCTCAGACAGGCGCATTTCATCGTCACGGGCGATTGCATTTGGCAGGGAGGCAAATCCTGCACGATGAAGCGCGGGAAAAAGAAAATCACCCGAAGCATCCCCTGTAAATTGCCGGCCTGTACGATTTGAGCCATGTGCTCCAGGAGCTAATCCTACCACCATCACCTGCGCTTGCGGGTCGCCAAATCCCGGGATGGGTTTGCCCCAATACTCATGATCGAGATATGCCTTTCGTTTGGTCTGGGCGACTTCCTCACGCCAGGCCACCAGGCGCGGACATTTTCGACAGGAAATGATTTCCTGCGTTAGCGAATCTAGCTCTTTCGTGGACATGGGGAATTATGGATTTCGAATCATCTCAATCGATTGATTGAAAATCCCATCGATATTTTTTGCCACGCCCCCGCCCTGGGCAATGGTGTTATCCCCGCCACCGCGACCCTGATAGGGCGCAAGGTGCTTCTGAAGCAGGTCATTTGCGTTCAGTCCAGAATCAGTCGCGCAGGATATTACCAGTGAAAGTTTCTCGTCCTCAAGAGATGCCAATAACGCAACCATGGAGGGATAGTTGCGAAGTTGGATCGCCAGTGTGCGCAAATCTGCAGGTGAACGATTTTCATAGATTTTTGTCACCAGCCAATTTTCATCCACCTTTTCTGCCAACTGGACCATCTTCTCGATTTCCACATTCATCGCAATGTCGCGGAGGGGTTTCAATTCAGATTGTGCCTCTTTGAGTTGCCCTTGTAAGTTAGAGAGGGCTTCGGGCAATCCTTCCACGCCTGTATCCAATTCGGCAGCAATACCTTGTGAAATGCTCTGGACTTGCTGCAAAAATTCCAGTGCCTGCCAACCTGCAACAAAATAGATCCGTGCCTTGTGGTTGATCCGCTCGGTCTTTACGATTTTAACCAAACCAACCATGCCGGTCTGTGGGAAATGCGTCCCGCCACAGGCCGAATAATCAAAACCCTCCACTTCCACGACGCGGATACTTCCACTCACCTTTGGTGGTCGGCGGAAGGGAACACTGTCAATATCTTTTACAAAATAAGTTTTCACTTCACGATTTTCAAAGATAATTTGATTTGCCAGTTTTTCCATGCGGGAAATATCGTCAGATGAAAGTGTTTCCGCATCAAAATCAATAGATGAGGGTGTCTCTCCACTGATATGAGATGATAGCGTTTCAAACCCCAGGTCTGTTGCAAAAGCTGCCGATAAAATATGCTGCCCGGTATGATGCTGCATATGCCGGAAACGCCGTTTCTCATCGATCCTGGCAGGATAACTTCCAGGCTCAACTTCCCGGTCTAGCACGTGAACTATTTCATCGGCTTCGATAAATACATCCACAACGCGCGCCGTGCCAATCGTCCCCATATCATAGGATTGGCCGCCGCCGGTTGGGTAGAAAAAGGTGGAGGGCAGAATCGCGCCAAAGCGGCCATCTGTCAGCGTCCGTGTTTCGACCACCTCAGCAGTGAATTCCATCGTCATTGGATCATCAAAATAGAGTTTTTTTGTCATAAGATTTTCCTGTCATTGCGAGCGGAGCAAAGCAATCTCCTAGATTGTCTTGGAGACTACCGCGTTGAGCTAAAGCTCTCCTCGCAGTGAGATTATTAAAGAATAATCATTGCATCACCAAAGGAACAAAAGCGATAGCCTTCTTCTTTGGCGACCTCGTAGGCGTTCAAAATTTGCTCGCGTTCAGCAAAAGCACTCACCAGCATCAGCAAAGTGGACTTGGGTAAATGGAAGTTGGTGATCAACCTACCCACTGCCTGAAATTTATAACCCGGCAGGATAAAGAGCGAGGTCGGTCCGCTCATAGGGAGGATTGCTCCCGTTTGAGCGGCAGATTCCAGAGTCCGCACAGAGGTGGTCCCAACCGCGATGATCCGGCCTCCGGCCTCTTTCGCCTCGTTGATCTTTTTTGCCGCTTCGGGCGTGATCTCGCACCATTCGGTGTGGATATGGTGTTCATCCGCATTTTCTTCGGTGACGGGGGCAAAGGTATCCAACCCAACGTGTAAGGTGACCTCGGCGATACCCACGCCCTGGGCCTTTAGCTCATCAAGCAGGCGATTGGTGAAATGCAATCCAGCCGTGGGCGCCGCAGCTGATCCCGGCTCCTGGGCATAGACCGTTTGATAGCGTTCGGGATCCTCCAATTTGGCGTGGATATATGGTGGCAGCGGCACATTTCCGATCTGCGAAAAAAAGGGCTCGATTGGCTCCTCAAAGCGGATCAGGCGTTGCGCGCCATCGAGTACTTCAATAATTTCGACTTGGACTCCAATGTCTCCAGATTTTGGGTTTGCTCCCTTCCGATGACTCGAGTCACCGGATTCTATATTAATCACAACCTTTTTTCCTGTGACCAATCCTTTCCCTCCGACGAGGGCGCGCCAGGTTAACTGCTCCTCCTGTCGGAGGAGCAGTAGTTCCACTTTGCCCCCCGATTCTTTACGGGCATAAATTCGCGCTGGAATGACACGGGTTTGGTTGATCACCAACAAGTCGCCAGGATTCAGAAAACGCCCAATATCACGGAAGTTGAGATGTTCGATCCCGCCATTTTCACGATGCAGCGCCAGCAAACGGGAAGAATCCCGTGGTTCAGCGGGAGTCTGGGCGATCATTTCTTGGGGAAGGACGTAGTTAAAATCCGAGGTTTTCATGAAAGGGTGAGAATTGTAGTTTTGGAATGGGGAATTGCCTCAACGCGAATATCGAGAACAATTAGTACAAGTTTTTTCTCCCCCATGTCAGCTTTTATGCATAGACTAAACGCCCCTTTGGAACAGGAATCTCACGCCCCAGTTCACGTGCGGTTTCAATCCATTCCTTGATAATAATTTCCAAGTTAGCCAGGGCTTGCTGGTAGCTTTCGCCATCAGACATACAGCCGGGCAACTCAGGTGCCTCGGCAATAAAAGATTGATCGTCTTCGCTCCAGTAAAGGATCACTTCATATTTAATCATTTTCTTTACCTGCCAGTTTATATTTGAGAATAAGATTACGTACTTGTTTTACTTGGTAAGCTTTTGCTTTTGCCTTTTTGGACTGTAGATTAATTATTTCTGTCACATCTTCTTTCGAGAAAATATGATGACTCCCACGGATACGTTCTTGAAAGCCAAAGAATAAAAGCAACTTTCGTAAATCATCGAAAGAAATATTCGTATCTGATGTGCCACGTAGAATATTACTCAGAGTTTTTTCTCGTTTACTCATTTTTTAAGATTATAGCACGCAGTTCACAGTATTTTTTCGTAAACCCGAGGGGAGTGGCGGTTGAAAAATTTCTGGCCATCTCACCACAACTTCGGCTGGCTTTCCTCGCTATACTCAAACCCCAAATGCTCATAGGCCCGTTGGGTCGCGACACGCCCTTGCGGGGTGCGGTCGAGGAAACCGAGTTGAAGCAAATAAGGTTCAACCACGTCCATGATCGTATCCGGTTCTTCGCTGATCGAGGCACCAATCGTATTGAGCCCCACCGGGCCACCACGATATTTTTCGATGATCGCTTTGAGTACGCGCCGATCCATATCGTCGAGACCGAGGGGGTCGATGGCGAGCAGATTTAGAGCGTCAGAGGCGACTTCCCGGGTAACCATCCCATCTGCGCGGACCTGGGCATAATCACGTACACGACGAAGAAGGCGCAAGGCAACACGGGGAGTGCCACGTGCGCGCCTGCTGATTTCCTTGATCCCATCTTCGTCGGCGGGAACATCCAGCATCCTGGCAGCGCGCGTCGCAATTGCCTGGATTGCCTCGAGATCGTAGTAATCCAACCGGTAGACTGCACCAAAACGCGCCCGTAAAGGTGCGGTCACGAGGGCCAAACGGGTGGTCGCACCGACTATGGTAAAGCGGGGTAATTTCAACCGAATGGAGCGCGCTGAGGGACCCTTCCCGATTACAATATCCAGAGAGAAATCTTCCATCCCGGGATATAAAACCTCTTCAACGACACGGCCCAAGCGATGGATCTCATCAATAAAGAGAATATCTCCGGCGCGCAGATTTGTCAGAATGGCAGCCAAATCTCCTGCACGTTCGATGGCAGGGCCGGAGGTCACTTTGATATTGACGCCCATCTCATTTGCCAGAATATGCGCAAGGGTGGTCTTCCCCAATCCCGGAGGACCGTAAAAGAGAACATGATCGAGGGCCTCACCACGCTTGCGGGCAGCTTCGATTAAAATCGATAGATTTTCCTTGATCTGATGCTGGCCAATAAAATCGGGTAAGAGCTTTGGGCGTAAGGCATGATCGACGCGATCATCTGGTTTGGGCTCAGGATCGAGAGGGCGATTTTCAGGAGAAGACATAAGCTGAATTATACAGCAAGATAAGTTCCGCTATAATATGATGCATTAGATAGGAGAAAAAATGACAAATATATATCCATCTCAACATCCTCTCGTTGCCCACAAACTGACCCGCCTGCGAGATAAAAATACCCAGCCCAAAAAATTTCGTGAGCTGGTGCGCGAAATCTCGGCTTTGCTGGTCTATGAGGCCACTGCCGATTTGCTTGTGATCCCGCGTGACGTCGAAACTCCTCTGACCTCCACAGGTGGTTGGGAGTTAAAAGAAAAAATTGGTCTTGTCCCAATTCTGCGTGCGGGATTGGGGATGGTGGAAGGTGTTTGGGGATTGATGCCCTCAGCTGAGGTCTGGCATATTGGACTTTATCGGGATGAAGAGACTTTGAAACCTGTGGAATACTATAACAAATTGCCCATCGAACCGACGGTTTCGGTCTGTCTCATCCTCGATCCGATGCTTGCTACCGGGGGATCGGCAGTTGCCACTGTAGACGTGGTCAAGCGCTGGGGCGTCAGCCGGATCAAATTTGTAGCAATGATCGCCTCCCCTGAGGGAATAGCTGTGATGCAGAAAGCTCACCCCGATGTGCCCATCCATCTTGCCGCGATAGACGACCACCTGAATGAGATCGGTTATATCGTCCCCGGCCTGGGGGACGCGGGAGATCGTCAGTTTGGTACGGCGTAAAAGGAGATGAGATGACTACGTTAAAGGAGATCATCCCACTATTGCAGGAATTTCCCGAAGAAGAAAAGGGGAAGATCCTTTCACAGGCAGAGCAATATGATGGCTTGCTTGCGAAACTTCCTAAGGCAGCAGAGCTTGGTGGCGCGGAAGAGAAAATCGAGGCTGGCATCCTGGCGCTGAACGGAGCTTCCGGTGCAGGTCAAAGCTATGTGATCAAACGCGTCGAAAAACTGCTTTCGGAGAAATCTCTGACGCTGCCGCGCATCTATTTGCTTGGGACCAGATCGCCCCGTCCTGACGAGGGCCACAAAAATCCCTATATTTTTGCCCAAGAAGTCACTGATGGTTTTCAGGATATTTATAACCCCGATCTTTTTTACCCCCACAAAGAAATTTATTATCGTTATCAATCGCGGCCGGGAGCGGATAATGCGATCCTGTTGGCCGATATGCAAGCCGCCAGAAAAAAGATCATGTATTTGGAAACTGTGATCCCCACGCTTTTATATCTTCGAGAAAACGAGATATCCGGAATCCCGCCCTGGAAGGATCATTTGAAGATCATCTACCTCGCGGCCCCAAGCGGCCACGAATGGGTATTCAGGTTGCTCAACCGTGAACCGCAGAGACTCGTCGAAGAAAAATATCGGGGAACACTCCTGGGCAGATTTTCATCCTCCCTTGAAGATATGCAGCTTGCGGCAGAAAAGAAGATACCGTGCGTCCTTAATCATTATGGGTTGGCGGAGCAGGCAGCGCAAGAAATCCTGTCAGCCTGGGGAATATAGGAAAAATCCGGATTTAGCCAATATCCAAACCGGTGATGCGGGTCAGCAGCTTATGGATGAGCAGCAGCGGTAAAACTAAAATTCCATGCACAGCCGCACTCAGCCCAAAGATGGAGGCAATCGAGCGGAAGAAAATATTCAAAGGTGGGGCAAGGTTATTGAGCATCCAAACCCCTGCGCCGGCAAAGGCAGCAACTGCAATTGATAAGACTATCATACCTCCCAGCGGGAGCCAGGCGTTTCGATCTGATTCTGAGGGGAGCATGGTACTGCTAATTGCAAAGGTGAGATAAAACCAGAGCGGGAAATCAGACATCGAGGGTAAGGTCAATAAATCCAACCAGAAAGTGGGAAACTCTGCCAGTCGAAACGCATTCCAAAGTGGGAGAAGATCGAGTTGAACTCTCGCTGCATACGATATGAAAAGCCCTCCGGCGATGAGGGGCGCAGTCCCAATGATCGAATCCCGGAGAATATCCGTTTTCGAGACTTCAACATAGCCAAGTCTTAATCGTCCATTGGGCATGCTTTCGGGGATGAAGGAGAATTTTCCGGTGGGGACAAACAGGATTTTTGCCATTAAAAAATGGCTCAACTCATGGAGGAAAACACCGGGGAAAAAGAGCATGGAAAATAGCGCCATGGTCACGTTGGGGCGCCGTGTCAGAATCAAAAAGATGGCCTGTATCTCACGATGCAGGGCACGCTGTAAAAAGATGAAAGGCGCCAGCATCAGCAGGAGCCAGAGCAAACCATCGAGTTGTGACAAGGCTGTTTTTGATTATTGATATTCAGATAAACAGGTTATGAGCGTCCCGCAGGTTGATGTTGCTTTAAAATCTGAATCATGGGAACCTGCGGGACGTTTTACGTAGAGAAAATACACCAACTTAAGTGAACATCAATATTTTAAAATTGGAAATCAGAAGCTGGAAGTTACGAATTGCCCTTCATCACTTCTGCGCGGGAAACATAAACGATTTTGACAAAATCATCCGCTTTCAGGGCCGCTCCGCCGATCAGGGCCCCATCGATATCAGACTGAGCGAAATATTCAGCCGCGTTGCTGCCCTTGACCGAGCCACCATATAAGATCCGAATACCCTGCGCAACTTCATTCCCAAAAATATCTGCAAGTACTTCGCGGATGATTTTGATAGTGGCATTTGCCATCTCGCTGGTGGCGGCGCGACCGGTGCCAATTGCCCAGATCGGTTCGTAGGCGATGACCAGGTCGGATTTTACACCTGCCAGGCCAGCTTGGATCTGACGGGAAACGATCGCGGATGTTTGGTTTGCCTCGTTTTCCTCGAGCGTTTCTCCCACGCAAACGATGGGAATCAGTCCATTGGCCTGGGCGGCATGAACTTTTTTATTCACGGTCTCATCTGTTTCGCCGAAATATTCACGTCTTTCAGAGTGGCCGAGAATCACATACTGCCCGAACTCGCTGACCATAGCGGGAGCAAGCTCCCCGGTGTACGCTCCGTTGGCTTCCCAATGCATATTTTGCGCGCCGAGACCGATATCTGTCCCCTCCAGCATGGCTGCGATCGGCAATAATGCGGATGCGGGCGGACATAGCACGGTAGTCACGCCTTGTACATCTTTCAAAAAGGGGATCATTTCAGAAACCAACTCGCGGGCTTCCGAAACAGTTTTGTTCATTTTCCAATTACCAGCAATAATGGGCGTACGCATGGATATTTCTCCTAGGGAAGTTCTCTGAGGGCTCTTTCAGCTTCGACTCGAATCCATTCCGGGGTTTCTAGATTAGCCAGAATATTTTCAAAGGTTCTACGGGCTTTGATAATATCTTTGTCGCGGACCTGGATTTCGCCAGTGAGCAAGTTTGCTTCAGGGAAGTTTGGCTTCATTCGCCTTATCTCATTTAAGATATTATTGGCCTCATTGGGGGCACCATGATAGAAAGTATGACGGGCTTCTGTAATCAGCATCATTGGTTCGTCAATTTCACCAATCTCCTTAAAGGGAATATATTTGGGCATTTCAGGGTGACTGGCTGCCTTGTAGGCGCTTTCGTGAAAGAGGTCAATGATATCAGGACCATTTTCTCCCAGCTTTATTGCCTGCATGAACATCGCAGTGCTGCCTATCCAAACTTCGCGATCCATCAGGTTAAATCCTGCGTCAATAAAGAAATCTATATTGTTTTCGGCAAGCTCGGCTGCTTCCTGAAGGTGTTGGAATGCCGCTGGGTTTTGGCCGGGTGAATTTTCAAGAATGATCAGCGCGAGCTCGAGATGAGCGTAAGGGTCATCTGGATTCTCGGCCACAAATTCGCGGGCTGCAGCAACTTCTGGATTCTTCTCTTCGTCAATGGGACGCTGATCTTGCGGCGCTTCGTCTACCAGCGGAGGCGCTGGCGCTGGCTCAATTATGCCAGGCTCATCTTCGAGGCTGGCAGCCAGATTATCCTGTCCCAGTGTGCTGAGAATGAAAACACAGGCAAAGATCAATAGTAGTCCTGCTGCGAAAAACCCCCAGATCTTGCGTTTTTTCTTTTTGGGTTTATCCTGGGTTTCAGTTTTTAGAGGCTGAAGGGTTTCGTCAGCTTCTGCCTGTGCGACGGTCGCAGCGGTCGGGGAAACAGAGGGTGCCGCGGGGATCGGGACGGGAGCGGTTGTTTCGGGTTTACGAATTGGCGCGGTCATCGTGACTTCGGCCATATCCACGTCGGAATCTTCCCAGGCCTGTTTGAATGCTGCTACCAGCGCTGGAATATTTTGATGGCGATCTGTACGTTCCTTTGAGAGGGCTTTGAGCAGGACGCGTTCAACCTCGTCTGGGACATTCGGGTTAATGGTGCGCGGCAATGGGAGGGGCGAATATATGTGGTCGTGGATAATGGAAAAGGGTGTGTCTGAGCTAAAGGGGACTTGCCCAACAACCATCTCATAAAGCATGACTGCAAAGGAATAAATATCGGTACCATCATCGAGTTCCTTTGTCCCCATTGCCTGTTCTGGTGAGATATATTGGGGTGTGCCCATGATCATATCGGAGGAGAGGGTGGATTCTCCGGACTGCGCAATTCGTGCCAGGCCAAAATCGGCGAGAAAAGTTTGCCCGTCTTTTGCTACGATGACATTCGATGGTTTAATATCGCGGTGCAAAATGCCCTGTTTGTGCGCATATCCAAGTCCTGCACCAACGGCATTCACTACATCCCAAATTTGATCCACGCTCAGGCGGCCACGGCTCAGATGAGCTTTGAGTGTTTCCCCCTCCACGTATTTCATTACCAAATAGGGCTGTTGTTCATGGTCGGCAAAATCATAAATGGGTACGATATTGGGATGTTCGAGCTTTGCCACCAGACGCGCTTCACGTTGAAACCGTGCCAAAAAATTCGGGTCTTCCAAAAATGCCGGGTGCAGCACCTTCAGTGCCACATAGCGATCCAGCGAGGCATGATAGGCTTTATAAACGGTCGCCATACCTCCCCGGCCCAATTTTTCCATCACCCGATAAGGGCCTACATTTTCACCAATGTTGAAGGACATAAAAATTCCTCTCAAGCTAATTACAATTCATTCAGGAAATTATAGCCCACTTCAATGAATTTTGTGTTTACAGGATGTTATCAGGATGTAAAAAGCCCCCGGCTTCTTCAGGAAGCGGGGGCTTGGTTTTATTTCTCTTGCAGCGCTGCCACACCGGGCAATATTTTCCCCTCGAGCATTTCCAGCGATGCGCCGCCCCCGGTCGAGATGTGGGTGATCTGATCAGCCAATCCCGATTTTTTGATCGCCGCAACTGATTCACCGCCGCCGACGATACTGATCGCATCTGAATTGGCAACAGCCTCAGCCACACCAAAAGTTCCCTTTGCAAAATTGAGGAATTCAAAAACGCCCATGGGGCCATTCCAAACGACCGTTTTTGCCTTTTGAATGAAGGATGCGTAAGCTCTGACCGTTTCTGGGCCAATATCAAGGATGCGCCAGCCAGCCGGGATATTTCCTGTCGCGACGATCTTAAATTCGGCTTGCTCGGAAAAACTATTCGCAATCACCACATCGACGGGGAGTTGAATCTGCTCTCTGGCTTTTGCAAGCAACTCTCGGGCTGTCTCAACCGCGTCCTCTTCGACGAGAGAATCTGCCATCTCGTAGCCCTGCGCTTTGAAGAAAGTATTTGCCATCCCTCCGCCGATCAGGATTTGATCAGTCTTTGTGAGCAGATTATTGATCACGCCAATCTTGTCGCTGACTTTGGCGCCGCCTAAAATAGCAATAAAGGGCTTTTCGGCATTTGCGATAGTTTCGCCGAGATAGATCAATTCTTTTTCAAGCAGCAATCCTGCGACCGAGGGGAGAAGTTCTGCTACCCCTACATTTGAGGCATGGGCGCGGTGAGCGGTGCCAAAGGCATCGTTGACGAAAACATCTGCCAGGGAAGCCAATGCTGCTGCCATCTCAGGATCGTTCTTTTCCTCGCCCGCGTGGAAACGAGTATTTTCCAGCAGCAGGATCTCGCCTGATTTCAGGGCAGCCGCAATCGATTTGGCTAAATCGCCGAGACAGTCTCCAACGAACGAAACGGGAGAATCTACGAGACCTCCGAGATAATTGGCAACGGGAGCAAGCGAAAATTCAGGTTTGCGCTTGCCTTTTGGTCGTCCAAGATGAGAGCAGAGGATCAGCTTCGCATCCTGCTTGATGAGATATTCCAACGTTGGCATCGCAGCGCGGATACGAGTATCATCCAGGACTTTGCCACCCTTGAGTGGGACGTTGAAATCCACCCGTATGAGGACATGCTTTCCTGTGACATCAATATCGCGGATCGTTTTTTTGTTGAACATGGTTTGCTCCTGCACACAAAAAACGTCATTGCGAGCCACCTTCAGGTGACGAAGCAATCTCCTCGGTTCTCAGAGAGATTGCTTCGGCGATAAAACCGCTTCGCAATGACAGTAATCAGGTATTTGGTTTACAGAGATTTGGCGATCTTGGCTGTCAAATCGCTGAGGCGGGTTGAGTAACCCCATTCGTTATCATACCAGGCAACAACCTTGACCATATTGCCACCCATGACAGAGGTCAACTCGGCGTCGACGATAGAGGAGCGCTCGTCACCTTTGAAGTCCATTGAAACCAGGGGTTCTTCGCTGAAACCCAGAATGCCCTTCATGGGGCCTTCGGATGCGGCTTTCAGGGCTGCATTAACTTCGGCAGTGGTGGTGGCCTTCTCAACTTCGAAGACAGCATCCACAATGGAGACGGTGGGGGTCGGAACGCGCAGGGAGTACCCATCCAGTTTTCCCTTTAGTTCGGGGATCACCAGAGCAATCGCTTTGGCAGCACCCGTTGAAGTGGGGATGATGTTAAGGGAGCCGGAGCGGGCTCGGCGCGGATCGCTATCGGCCAGATCGAGCAGCTTCTGGCTGGTAGTGTAGGAATGAATGGTAGTCATCAAGCCTTTGACGATCCCAAAGTTATCGTTCACAACTTTCGTGAAGGGAGCCAGACAATTTGTGGTGCAGGAAGCGTTGGAAACGATATGATGCTTGCTTGCATCATATTCATCATCATTGACACCCAACACTACGGTCAACACATCGCCGCCCTTACCAGGGGCGGTCAGGATAACCTTCTTGGCGCCACCTTCAAGATGAGATTGCGGACCGGGAGTTTTGGTGGGGTCACGGAAAACACCGGTACCTTCGATCACAATTTCAACGCCTACATCGCCCCAGGGCAGGTCGGCCGGATTGCGCTCGGAGAAAACCTTGATGGTCTTGCCATCAATGACCAGATCACCACCAACGACATCTACCGAACCTTCAAATTTTCCATAGGTGGAATCGTATTTGAAGAGTTGCGCATTCGTTTTTGGATCCCATAGATCGTTGATTGCCACAACTTCCAATTCGCCTGCATAGCGTTCTAATATGATCTTGAGAACCTGACGGCCAATTCGGCCAAATCCGTTAATCCCTACTTTTACTGTCATTTCTGTCTCCTGAAAAGGTTGATTTGTTTGTGAAAATTAGAGCAGATGTATTGTATCGTATTTCCTAAGTTATACATCAACTTGGTTGAATATGCAAAAAATATTGAAGGTTCTTATTCCATCGGCCCAGTACGTTCAAAATATAAATCCATGATCGTTTGTGCCAATTGTTGCGCATCGTGGCGCCAGGGGCTTTCTCGGTCAAGCAGATCGGCAGTGTAGAGTCTGCGATCACCGGAGAGTTCGTCGCCGATCTCCACCCAATCAGTCTTGGCTGGCAGGGTCGCCTCCTGGCAATCATTGGCGATGACAATTTCGATCAAGCCCTCTCCGACATGATTTTCGAGCGCGGATAGATGATCGTGACAAGAGTATGCGTCTGTTTCACCGATTTGGGATGCGATATTGCAGACGAATAACTTCAGCGCGCGGCTCGCTTTCACCGCGGATAAGAGGTCTGCTACCAATAAATTAGGCAGGATGCTGGTATATAAGCTTCCCGGCCCGATCACGATCACATCTGCCGCCAAAATGGCACGGATCACCGGTGGGAAGGCAGGTGCGTCATTTGGTTCGAGCCAAACACGACGCACACGCCCCTCAAACTCAGGAATGCGACTCTCTCCCTCCACGCGGACTTCATACGCCGAGTGTGGCAGCGTCATATCGGCAACAAGCCTGACATTATGCAATGTGGACGGAAGCACGCGTCCATGCACCGAAAGAACCCGGCCTGATTCAGCGATTGCTTCCTCAAAGGACCCGGTGATATTGCTTAATGCGCTGATAAACAGATTACCGAAGGAGTGCCCTCCCAATCCATCTGATCCGCTAAACCGATACTGGAAGAGCTGTGTCAATAGATCTTCGTCATTTGAGAGGGCGGCAAGACAATTGCGGATATCCCCTGGTGGCAAGATGCCCATCGATTCACGCAATTTCCCCGATGAACCACCGTCATCTGCGACGGTGACAACAGCTGTCAGATTACGGGTATACTCTTTTAGGCCACGCAGCAAAGTGGATAGCCCATGCCCGCCACCGATGACGACGATGCGAGGGCCACGTCCACGACGGCGATACTGGGATAATTCGTCCACGACCTGGCTGCCGGGACGCAAAAATGGGCGTAAGAGGGCACGATTCAGCCCCCAAATCCCGTAGGCGACGATCCCAACTCCGATGCCACCAAAGATGAGGATGCGGATCGAACGCGGCCAAAATCGCAGGGCAAGATAAGAAAGGCCGGGCAGCCACCAGGTTTCGGGAGCCGTGCGGTAAATATCAAGTAGGAGATATGCCAGGCCAACACCCAGGAGGGTAATGCCTGCCAGCATCAATCCCAACCAGCGTTTGACTCCCAACCCCGGTGTAAGCCAACGAAATAATTGACGAAGTTTTTCCCAATTTTGTATTTGAAAAAGTTTCATAGTTTGATGATAGCAAGAATCGGGTGATGGGTCAATGAGTTATGGAATCTCCCCAAACCCGAGATGTAGCGAAAAGCATCTAATGGACAAATTGTTTGGAAATCGTACAATGTCATGTCTTACCGCAAGGATATAGCCGTTGGTATTGCGAACCCCGATGCTCTTCGGGGTGACACTTGCACCCCGTTCGGGCCGGGAGCCCGGCGGGGCGCCGTTCGTCGCGAGCGACGAAGATGCTACGCGAAGACGGCCTGCGGTGACACACTTGCGCCGTAACGCAGTGCAGGTGAGTGCAAGTGAGCAATCTCCCTCTCGGTGACGGAGACTTGTACGAACTTTATTCGATTTATTCATAAGGTATTGCCCTTTGCCTTTAACGCATAAAAGCGGGAGAATCTTGTTTTCAAGATTCTCCCGCTTTTATGGCAAAATGAGCGTTGAAAATTAAGCTTCTTTTTCGAGGTTCGCTAAATATTTCATCAAGCGACCCTTGCGTCGAGATGCATTCTTCTGATGAATAACACCTTTTTGGGCAGCTTTATCGAGGCGGCTAACAGCAAACATGGTAGCTTCGCGTGCTTCTTCAATATTAACCTTATCCGCTTCTAGTGCGATGCGTGCATTTTTAATTGCCACGCGTGTGGAACCACGATAAACACGATTACGCAGGCGGCGTTTTTCATTCTGACGATTGCGTTTGATTTGAGATTTGAGATTTGCCACTGGTCTTCCTCCGAAATAATCTTTCTGGTACGCGAGACGCGATTCTACCTGATAGATTGTTTTTTGTCCAGCAATCGCCTTAGTAAATTCAGGAAAAAGATACTAATTTGGAAATTAGAAAATCTAAATCGGAGTAAAAGGTCATATTTGGTAGATGATGTCCATCACTACGTAAATCCTCAAAACTACAGTATATTTGATAAATATTATCCATTTTAGTAAAGGGAAAAACAATGCAGATTACTCGTCAGGCTGATTATGCAGTGCGTGCAGTATTATTTCTCTCCCGTTTGGGAATTGGAAATCGTGCTGCAACCAGTAAAATAGCGAAAGATCAACACATTCCGCCTTCTTTTTTGGCGAAAATTATCTCACAACTCTCGATTGCTGGTTTATTACATACCTCACGCGGCGCACGCGGAGGCGTAACTTTGGCTCGTAACCCTGGAGATATCACACTTTTAGAGGTGGTGGAAGCGATTGATGGACCGATCCGGTTGAATGAATGCGCCCATGGGGACGGGATGTGCGCTTTTGAATCCGATTGCCCCCCTACCTCGATCTGGCAGGATGCGCAGAGTGATCTTGTGAATCGATTAAGTGGGACAAACTTTGCCCAGTTTGTGAATAATAAATAGCCCGGTTTTTCATTAGCCTCTTGCATATGTGCTCCCGGCGGCGTCCCCGCCGCCGCACTCTGCTAGTATCCAGTCAAGCTGGACGAACGGTGCTACGCGAAGGACGGCGGCTAGAGCAGTGTCAAAAAGGGACTTTTGCAAGAAGTCTATTATTAATTTAGTATGCTTCGGGAGTTTAAGAAACTCCCGAAGTTTTCATTTTAAACACGTATAATAGGGGCAGGAAGTATCTTTAAAGGAGGATTTATGATGATTTCTAAAAACAAAAAAACACTCTCCGCATTAGTATTTTTATTTCTGCTTTCACTGGCCTGTTCGACAACATCGATCCCATTTTTGAAGTCAGCATCCGAACCTGAAGGATTAGAAGAAATAGACCCAAATATGATCTTGACAATGGTGGCCGATTCGGTCGCTGAGAAAGTATCTAAAACCCTGGAGGCGATGCCCCCGACCCATACATCGACACCCCTGCCAACAGAGACGCCTACTCCGACAGAGATTTCTCCAACCAATACCCCAACAAAGATCGTCTACCCTGAAACGGGGAGTGCATTGCAGGAAGATGTGGATGGTTCAATAACATATCTTGATTATACAGGCGGCTATATGGTCAACACCCCTGATGATTGGCTGGCCATTCGGATTGGAGAACAGGAGTATTTAATGGCCTGGTCCTTACTTGAGGCATCTCCTCCTGAAATCCAAAATTCACTGCAGAGCATGCAAAGCCTTGATCCTAATACATTTCGCCTATTTATATTGGATACTCAGAAAGGGCATTATGATAATGGATTTGTGACCAATATAAATTTGGTTTTGAGTCTGGAAACTGATAGAACTCTGGAAGAGGTATTTGCGGAAAGTGTGCTCACGCTCCCATTGTCAATTCCCGATTTGGTCATCATCTCGTCGGAAGTTACAGAAACATCCTCTGGTGAGCCGGTTGGGATCATTATCTCAGAGTGGGATGCTAAATCGGCCGTCGGGGATGCGATTCGACTTTACCAAAAACAAGCCCTCTTCATGATCAATAATCGATCTCTGGTGATTACCTTTACCACTACGGTTGATTTTAAAGATGAAGTTGTGGATGGTTTTGATATGATGGTAGATGAATTTGAGTTGTTGGATAACTAACCTGCGTTGTGGATAAGGGATTGGTGCGGGATACCCTTTCGGGCAAAAGACCTTTAGGGTACACGTTAATCCCTGCCTAATGGCATGAAAGTCGGATAAATCCGACTCCTTTCCTAGCCCGGAGGGTTACCATGTGCTGAGTTAGGGCTTTAGCCGGCACGGGAAAGATGATATACCTTAAACGTAACTCAGGATAACTAGAAAATGTAGCATTAAACGAAGAAGGCGAGCTATAGCTCGCCTTCTTCGTTTAGGATGATCTCTGTCGCCAGTTTTTGCAATATTTCGATCTCACTCTCATCGGTATGCAGTGTTTGCCAATATTGGTGGATCAGCTCAAGCGGTGAAAGACTACTCACGGTTTGGTCGGCGGAAAGGCGAATTCGCGCTTCAACCTGTGGACGTTTGACGAAATGAAATTCAAATGCCTCGGAGGTGTGTTTGCGGAGTGCAGGCTCGTCGATCAGCGTATCCCATTCGCGGGGATATTCGATCATCAGGCGGACGATGGCATCTTTCATTTTTACCGAGGAAAGTTTTTTGATGAGTGTCTCGGTGATATTTTCTGATGAGTCTAATTCAGCGAAGATGTCTACAAAGGGGCGGATGCCTTTCAGTTCACGCCAATCGACTTCAGTTTTACCTTTTTCAACATCAGCAATGATAAAAAACTTCTTGTCTTTTGCCTCCCCAAAATCGACCCGCTCTATTGAACCTGGATAGATCACTGGCGGATGTGTGTTCTCGTTCAGATTTTGCGGTTTGTGGATATGCCCCAGGGCAACGTAATCAAGACGAGGGTCTTTTACCAGCGATCCCGACAAAACCAGGTCATTACCGAGCATTACCATCCGTTCGGAGCCGTATTTTGCTCCCTGCACGGAGGCGTGTGCGGTCAGGATCACAGGGAGATTTTCATCCACTTTCTCGAAGCTGGATTCGACAAAATCACCAAGCAGATCTTCGAGTTTTTCATAAACCTTTTCGGTTTCTTCCCCACTCATTTGGGAGTAGGCCATCATCCCCGATCTGGATACCCAGGGGAGGGCGATCACCTGCACGGGCAGGCCGAGCTCATCTGCGCTGAGGAATTGGGGCTTATCCAGCACGTGGACATGCGGAACCTGGAGGGTATTAAACTCCTGGAGAGCGTGGGCGCGCCCAGTTGCCGGGGAGAGATCATGGTTGCCAACGAGTAAAAGGGTCGGAATTTGGGCTTCAGATAAACGGTAGATGCGTTTGCCCCACTCACGTTGATAGGTGGGGGCAGGTGAACGGTCCTTGTAGGTATCGCCTGCAAAAAGGACGAGGTCCACTTTTTCGTTGATCGCCGCATCGACAATTGTGTCCAATGATTTTAAAAAATCCAGTACACGCAGCGGCAAACCGGTTTCAGGGTCATGGCGGCCATAATTGGCCATATCGATATGAGCGTCAGCAAAATGGAGTATTTTCATAAAGTGTGGGTATTGTTGAACCGCCAAGACACGGAGAGCGCCAAGGTTTTTATAGCGGCGCCAAGAAAAACCTTGGCGCTCTGGCGGTAATATTTACGCGCCCCATTGCTCCAGATAGAAAAGCCCTGGTGAAAAATTGGGGTTCAACCGAACAGTTTCGCGCATATCTGCAAAAGCGGAAATATAATCGCCAACAGCATATTCTGCCATCGCCCGCCAATACAGGCTTTCCTCGAGGGTTTCGCCTGTTGAAGGTGTTGACAAAGTTATGTTAGCCAAACGAATAACATCGGCATAACGACCTGTGTAGAAATATGCCCAGTAAGGCGAGGTCTGATACCACATGATCCGGTAAGGACGGTTAGTATTGTCTAGATCGAGTTCGGCATAAACGCTAAAGGCACGGTCAAATGTGGCCGCTGCTTCGCCATAGCGCTGTAAATTTACGAGACTTGTTCCCTGGTTGAAGATTGCAAAAAACAAATCATTTCCCTCAAGGGTCGGTTCTTCAGCCTCAGCAATTTCCAGGGCATGCTGATTGGCCCAAACTTCATCCACCCGGGGACCAAGTATGTTAAGAACATCTTGCTCCAAATCAGGTGGGTAAACAGCGACAAATTGATTATTGAAAGAACGCCAACTCTCTTCAAATTGATCGTATTCGATGGGGAAATTTGGTCCGTCATTATAGGTATCCTGAACGATAAAATGCCCGGTCGAATCATCATAACCAGTCACAAATTGATAATGTCCCATCCAACCAAAACTGTTATTGAAGTCAAATTCATAATACCCTTTTTCTACGATGATGGGGATTCCAGCTGCGACGAAACGTTTCAAGAGGGTGGTATCCCCACCATGCCGAATCAAAGCCTGGAATTCGGTTTGCTCATTGACAAAATCAGCCATTTCATAAGGCATGACATTTTTATCGCCTTTTCCTGCTTGGACGAAATCTTTCACATCCGCTACGCCGGGTTTTATTGCTCTGATAACATCATCCCGACTACCCTCCCAACCCCAGAATTTGAGCGCCATCGTCAAGTTGGCAGGACCGCAGTAATTATAGCCACCGTGTTGGTCTACATAGATAACATTCGAAAGGCGAGAAACCTCGGGGTAGGGTGTCGGGATGATGGTCGGTGTCATTGTTGGAACCGGAGTGTTAACGGCGCCTGCGGGTGTAGCCGTCGGAGCGAGGGTTTGCAGAACGGCTAAAGTTTCTTCTCCAACCGCGTTGGTCGGTTCTGGTGTGGAAGGCTGGAAGATGGCTTCGTCTGGCGGGTTGAAATAATATTTGATCTGCGTGCGGAGATCATCCACACGCCATGAGAGCCGTGAATGGATCGGCGGCAGATAATAAAGGCCAACCAACACGACGAGGCCGAGAAGGATCCAGAGGAGGGTGCGAGGAATTTTCTTTTGCATAATGGTAAATTATACTCTAAGGCCCCCACCTGGCCTTCGCGCAGCATATCCGAAGGATGCCCCCGTTAGCGGGGGAGGGACTTATTCCTCCCCCCATGAAATGGGGGGAGCCAGAGGGGGGCGTGGGTTTCTGATTACCTAACTCGTGGTTCTAAATTGCGTCTCATATAATTCCTTATAGAGGCCGCCACCTGCCAGTAACTCTTCGTGAGAACCCTGCTGCACGAGACGACCATCCTGCATGACAAGGATTTTGTCTGCGGCCAGGATCGTTGATAGGCGGTGCGCGATGACGAGGCTGCTGCGTCCTTTCATCACTTTCTGTAAGGCGTTCTGAATTAACTCTTCGGAGAGCGAATCAAGATGGGATGTGGCCTCGTCCAGGACGAGGATGCGGGGATTTTTCAGTACCACGCGGGCAATTGCCACCCGCTGACGTTCGCCGCCGCTCAGTCTGTAGCCTCGTTCACCAACAACCGTATCATAGCCATCCGGTAGACCGGCAATAAAATCGTGGATATTGGCTGTTTTGCAGGCCGCGATCACCTCGGCATCGGTGGCATCCGGACGGGCGTAGCGTAAATTGGCGCCGATCGTATCGTAGAAGAGATAGGTCTCCTGCGTGACCATGCCGATATTCTCAGCCAGTGAATTAAGCTTCAACTCACGGATATCCTGCCCGTCCAACTTAACCGAACCTTCAGTTGGATCGTATAAACGCGGGATCATATAGGTGGTGGTCGATTTTCCGGCTCCGCTGGGGCCTACCAGGGCAACCAATTGCCCGGGCTCGATACTAAAGCTGACGTCTCGTAATGCCCATTGCATCGCCGACCCATTTGAAGTCGCGTCAGAATCGCTCTCATCCGTCTGCTTGCCACGTTTTCTTAGATGGGCTGCACTGCCTCCCCAGGTGAAGCGGGCGATTTCATCCAATCCAACTTTGTCACCTGCACCCAAGCCTTCATAAGCAAATGAAACCTTATCAAAGGTGATCTGCCCATCCACTTTATTTAGCGCACGAGCTGTTTCTTTTTCCGCAATTTCGATGGGGATATCAAGGACTTCGAAAACACGTTCAAAGCTGACCATGCTCTGGGCAACTTCAACCTGTGCATTGGTGAGGGCCATCAGGGGGCCATAGAGCTGGGTCAGATAGGTGCCAAATGCGACGATGGTGCCGATGGTGAAGGCTCCCTGCAAAACGAGATGGCCGCCGACCCAGAAGACAACTGCCGAGCCGACCGCGCTGACCACACTCAGGATCATAAAAAACCAGTGCCCGACGACCGCCGAACGGATGCCGATATCACGTACGGATGCGCCATCTCGGCTGAAACGCTTAAGCTCGCTTTTCTCTCGTCCAAATAATTTGACGAGTAATGCACCACTGATATTGAGAGTCTCGTTCATGGTGGCGTTCATTTCAGCGTTCACTTCCATCGAGCGGCGCGTAAGACCCCGCAGCGTTTTTCCAATTCTGCGGGCAGGCAAAATGAAGAAAGGCAAAATGATCAGCCCCAGGAGAGTCAGACGCCACTCAAGGGTCAGCATAATCGCCAGCGTCGCGACCAGCGAAACAAGGTTTGAGATGATGGAAACCATCGTATTGCTGATGGCACGTTGTGCGCCAACGACATCGTTGTTCAGGCGCGACATCAATTCACCGGTGCGGGTCTGGGTAAAGAAGCGCAGGGACATGCGCTGCAAATGTCCATAGAGCGCGCGGCGGAGATCGTAGATGACACCCTCGCCGATCTGGGAATTCAAACGGCGTTGAAAAATACCGATTGCGCCGTTGATCAGTGGCACGCCGATCATCCCAACTGCGAGCCAGTTCAGGCGAGTAAAATCCCCATTCGGGATGGCGTTGTCGATCAGGTCTCTGTAGAGCAAGGGGGAGATCAGGGTGATCCCCGAGATCAATAAAATAGTGAGGAGCAATCCCAAAGATTGCAGCCGATAAGGTTTTGCGATCCCCCAGGCGCGCAAAAGCAATTCGCGTGTGATCGTTGGTTGGTCCTGCTCTTCGTTATAGCGTAAATAGGCATACCAGCCAGCGCTGTGAAAACCCATAAGATTTACCTCCGTGAATAGAAATCTATTATAGCTGGAGAGTATAAATTTCTTATTAGATAGAAATCGGGTCTGTATCAACGCCAAAAAAAGAACATAAATTCTGTTATACTGTTGGGCAACTGGCCCCCACCTAACCTCCCCCGCTCGCGGGGGAGGGACTTTTTGTCCCCCTGTGAAACGGGGGGATGCCCGTAAGGGCAGGGGGGCGCACGAGAGAAACTATGACAAATTCCAAAAGATGGCGCGCGTCAAAAGAAATTCAAAATCGGGCACGCGAGCTGCGTAAGAATATGACTTCCGCTGAAAAGAAACTCTGGAATATCTTGCGTGCAAAGCAACTTGACGGCTTATATTTTCGTCGGCAACATGCCATTGGCACCTACATTGTCGATTTCTTTTGCGCCAAAGAAAAATTGATCGTTGAAGTGGATGGTGGCTCTCATTTGGAACAAGTAGAATATGATCAAGAACGGACACGCTGGCTTGAAGATGAAAAAGGCTATCGTCTCATCCGATTTACGAATGATGATATTTATAAAAATATCAATGAAATTGCTGAAAGAATAAGAGAAGCTGTGAAAAAATAGTCTCGTTACGTACCCCCACCTAGCCTCCCCCGTGAAACGGGGGAGGAACAAGTTCTCCCCCCGCTCGCGGGGGGAGTTAGAGGGGGGCTTTTAGAGGAACCCTATGGCAAAAACTCAAACCCGTTTCGTCTGTCAGGAATGCGGCGGTACATCGCCAAAATATATGGGCAAATGCCCCAAATGCGAAGCCTTCAACAGTATGATCGAAGAAATTGTGCATGAGGAGGCAGCTGCCAAAACACGTGGACCTGTCCGCGGATTAACCGGACGCTCGACACCGCAGCGTTTGCCGGATATCAGCGTGAAGGGCGAAGACCGCATCCACGTGCCGATCGGCGAATTTGCACGCGTGCTCGGCGGCGGGATCGTCCCGGGCTCGATCGTGCTGATCGGCGGTGATCCGGGGATCGGGAAATCGACCTTGTTGCTCCAAATGACGATGGGGATGGCTGGCTCGCAACGGGTGCTCTATGTTTCCGGCGAAGAATCGGAACGCCAGATCAAAATGCGTGCCACACGTTTACAGTCCAACGAAGGGAAAGATGCAAAATTACCGGAAGAACTCTTCCTCGTGACAGAGACAAATCTGGGTGTGATCCTTGAGCATGTTCGTGAAGTAAAACCCACACTATTAATTGTTGATTCCATCCAGACAACTTACATCCCCGAATTGACCTCCTCCGCTGGCTCGGTGACCCAGGTCCGCGAATGCGCATCGCAATTGCGCGAATTGGCAAAAACGAGCGGGATTTCGGTCTTTCTCATCGGCCATGTCACCAAAGAGGGGATCATCGCCGGG
>NZ_CEYOSI010000021.1:0-26528 GCF_982879505.1 Candidatus Desulfolinea nitratireducens | reverse complement strand
GCCTAGTTTTTATTATATCCAATTAACCTTTACTATCTCCTAAGGAGGAGTCTACTATGTCCCGTAAGTTATTTCCCTTTTTTGCCGTGCTCGTACTTTTAGCCTTGGTCGTCACAGCTTGTGGCGGCGGCGGCGATACTTCTGCTCTGCAGGGTGAGATTGATTCCCTGCAAAGTGACCTAGATGCAGCAAATGCCAAACTCGAAGAGGCAATGGCAATGCCGGCCGAAACCGAAACCGTGGAAGTTGCTGTGACATTTGCTGGTGGTGGCGACACCCTCGCAAAAGTTCAAGGCCTGGGTGTCTTGAATTGTGGTGTTAGCGGTGGTCTTCCCGGATTCAGTGTTCCTGACGCAGATGGCAACATGACCGGTTTCGACTGGGATTACTGCCGTGTGGTAGCTGCTGCAGCATTGGGTGATGCCGACGCCGCAGAAGCCCGCCCAAGCAACGCTTCTGAGCGCTTCCCGATTCTACAAAGTGGTGAAATTGATGTTCTAATCCGTAACACCACCTGGACTGTCAGCCGTGACACTTCTCTTGGCTTCAACTTTGCCCCCACCACCTTTTATGATGGTCAGGGCATGGCTGTCCGCAAAGATTCCGGCATTGATACTCTTGAAGGTCTCGATGGCGGTACAGTATGTGTAAACGCTGGTACCACCACTGAAAAGAACCTTGCTGATGTCTTCCGCAGCCGCGGAATCAGCTACGAACCCGTTGTATTTGCTGAAACCGCTGACGTACGCGGCGCCTATGATGAGGGCCGCTGCGATGGCTGGACAACTGATAAATCTGGTTTGATCGCTTCAATCACCATTTTGGCCGACCCCACTGCACACAAGATCCTTGATGAAACCATGTCCAAAGAGCCTCTCGGCCCGTTGGTTCGCCATGGCGACGACAACTGGTTCGATATTGTCAAATGGTCCGTCAACTGCACCATTCTGGCTGAAGATCTTGGTGTTACCTCCGCCAATGTTGATGATATGCTCGGCGCAGACGATCCCCAAATTCTCAACCTGCTGGGTGTAGAAGGCGATCTTGGTCAGGCCATGGGTCTGAACAACGATTTCTGCTACCAGATTATCGCCCAAGTAGGTAACTACGGCGAAATCTTCGAAGCCAACCTGGGTGTTGATACTCCCTTTGGTCTGACACGTGGCTTAAACGCCCAGTGGACAAATGGTGGCATACTTTATTCGCCCCCGTTCCGCTAAACCCAGTAGTTAACATTGTTGATCAATCGACTGGGGACCAGCAGGATATTTTATTAGGAAAACTTCCCTAATTTCTTTCAACCCTGCCTGGTACTAAGCTCATAAAAAGCGACCCGGCAAAAAAAACGCCGGGTCGCTTTATTTCTAATCTTAGTATTAGCATATATAAAATACACACCATTACACAATGTGGTGAAATGGCAATCACCACCGGGAAGGCAGGCAACAGTTATGAAACAAGAAGTCTCTCCCCAATTACAGGAAGATCAAAAAGGCCCTTGGTGGCGAGTTTTTCTAAGTTTTATCTTTGACGTACGCGTTTTAGGCGTTCTGGGGCAAATAGGTTTTATTCTACTCGTTATAATCATCGCCCAAACAATAGGAGGGAATTTTTCTGAAAATGCCAGCAGGCTGGGGGAGTCACAATTTATTTGCCGCGATGGCACATTCAGCTACCGTTGCGCATACGACTTCATGGATAGTGAATCTGGTTTCGATATCGCCGAGACCATGATAGATTATGTCAACACTGATCCCTATTGGACCGCCTTCAAAGTTGGTCTTCTCAACACCTTGAAGCTTGCATTATTAGGAGTTACGCTCACAACCCTAATTGGCATTATTGCGGGTATTGCCCGATTATCAGATAATTGGCTGGTTAGCAAATTGGCTTTGTGGTATGTCGAGCTAATGCGTAACACCCCCCTGCTAATCCAAATTGTATTTATCTATTTTGGGGTCGTCCTGGCCCTCCCGGCACTTAAAGAAGCCATACAACCCATGGGCTTACCCATATTTCTATCTGAACGTGGCCTAAATTTACCTAAGCTTATATTTACCTCCTCAGCTTCAATCTGGATAGCGTTCTTAATTCTGGGCATTATTCAATTCCAGGTTTTATGGACATCGCTGGGGCGTCGGGAGGAGCGAACTGGTCAGGCAAGTAACCGCGTGGCGTTGGGCATCATTTCCTTAGTAATTGTTGCCAGTATTGGTTGGTTTACAGCCAGCGCAGTATCTGATACACAGGGGATGTTGGTAACAAAAGGTAGCCGCATCCTCGATGTTGGCGACCTCGTAAAATTTACCCTCAGGCGCGCAAAAGTAAATCATATCGATGATATCGCAGCACTACCTGAGGAAGAAATTTCGGCAGCAGCATTTCAGGTTTGTGTTCTTGAAGATTCCTCGTCCGAGGCAAATCTAACGCGGCACCTGCGAGGCTTGAAAATTCCATACAATATCCATCGAACAGACCGCCCAGACCAGGCCACTGCAAAATTTGCCGATGGGACTTGTGAAGCATTTGCCGCGTCAAAATCAATCCTGGCTGCGGAACGTGCAACACTAGAGAACCTGACCGGAAATATAATTATTTCTATCAAGGAAAGTCCTCTTGTGTGGAGCCTTCCTGTACTTGAAGGTCTTAATATGGTTGGGGGCTCGAAAGTCAGACCTGAGTTTACAGCGCTATTAATGGCATTGGTGCTCTTCTACGGTGGATCTATTGCAGAAATTGTTCGCGCAGGAATTCTCTCGGTATCCAAAGGTCAATCAGAGGCTGCTCGGGCTTTAGGGCTTTCCGAAGGGCAACGCCTCCAATTGGTCGTTATGCCACAAGCTTTGCGGGTCATCATACCTCCACTGATCGGCGAATTCCTCAGTCTCTCCAAGGACACAAGTTTGGGCTTCGCGATTGGCTTCCCTGATATGTATGCAGTTTCATATACAACTATGAACCAATCTGGACGGGTTTTACAACTCTTCGTGCTGATGATGTTGGTCTACATGACGATTAGTATAGTTTTCTCCGGAGTGCTGAATTGGTACAATGAACGGGCAAAACTGGTGGAGAGATAATCATGACTGAATCTATAACTCAAATACAAGAACCTGTCGGCAAACGCTTTAACTGGGAAATATTTTTACAGGACAATATCACTGGCTCCTGGTTTCAAGCAATCTGGGTATTGTTACTGACAATATTCACTATATCCTATGCTATAAGCCAATTTGACAATTTACCATTATCAACAGGAATCATTTTGGGAGGCTGGGTCATTGGTATATTTATGGTTGTCAGAGGTGAATTAAGTCTTAAGCATTCAAGACTTAGTCGCTGGTTAAAAAACAATTTGATCAGTTCCATTTCAAATACAATTCTCACCCTGTTAATAATCCTGGTCATTGCATTTTCCATCAACAGCATTTGGCAGTGGGCAGTTGTGAATGCCAATTTCAATCCCCTTGAAACAACACCAGAATTTCGCACCGAAGAAGGTGCCACCTGGGGAGTGATCTTTGGGGCTCGCAAATTACTAATGACCGGCCTAATGGCGCCCGAAGATTCCTGGCGAGTTTGGATAGCGCTTGGGTTCATCCTGGTCATGTGGGTTCTGACACTTGTTTCAGGCAGACCAAAGTTGAAGGAGAAATTAAAAGCCCTGCGAACGGTGGTTAATACTGTTTGGTTGCTTTCTCCGGCCATCTTATATCTTTTCCTGGCTGGAGCACCCAATAATCCATATAATATAAAATTAATGCTAATTGCCGAGGTGGGGATCCTTGCGATCTATCTGCTTCTTTGGTGGCAAAAGGTTGTCCAATTCTATTGGCGAAGCTTCATCATCACTGCCTTGGGATGGCCCTTGCTCTATACAATTTGGTCTACAATTGGTACAAGCGAATTCTTCCCCCCTATCAATGTAGATACCTGGGGTGGCTTATTGCTGACCATGATCATCGCCAGCGCAGTCATTGTGCTATCCCTGCCGCTTGGTATGGTCCTGGCATTAGGCCGGCGCAGCGAGGTCTATGGGATACCAGACTGGATCGTTTGGCCTGTGGCAGTCGGAGCCATGATATGGGGTTTCACAACTACACCTGTGTTGCTGGAGACATCGCGAAACCTGATAGAGCGACTCTTGGCTTTCTGGCCCCTCTTGATATTCGGCGTCGCATATATACTTCAGCGAGCTTTTAAAGGCAATGTTGTTGCTGGCGCCAGTACCACATTTATCGAATTTATTCGGAGCGTACCGCTGATTACCTTGCTTTTCATGGGTATTGTTATGGCACCGTTCTTCCTGGCTCCCGGTGTCTACACCCCAAAGCCCTGGCCAGTGATCATCGGGTATACACTATTTGCCTCCGCCTACTCAGCGGAAATCATTCGAGGTGGGCTGCAAGCCATTCCACATGGTCAGTTTGAAGCCGCAGATTCACTTGGCTTCAATGGATTGCAAAAGATGCGTTTCATCGTCTTACCCCAGGCATTGCGCATTGTAATTCCACCCATCGTGGGCCAATTCATCGGTGCTTTCAAGTCGTCTTCATTGGTTTCAATCGTCGGATTATTTGATTTTGTAGGAATTTCGAAGGTTGTGATTGCAAATAATGAGTGGCTAGGATTACGAACCGAATTGTACGTTTTCATGGCGGTTGTATACTTCCTGGGCAGTTTTTTGATGTCATCCTATAGCCGCCGTCTTGAAGTGCGCTTGGGATTAGGTGAACGTTAGTAAATAAACCACAGACAGCCTGACTCCAGAGAGAGTCGACAGCTGAAAGTAAGAAGGAGATTAAATATCATGGCAACTATGGAAGGTCCATCACAAAGTTTTGTTGACGAGATTATCGTTTGCGAGAATGTCCACAAATGGTTCGGAGAGTTTGAAGCACTGCGCGGGCTTGATCTCAGGGTCAAACCCGGTGAAGTGATCGTTATCATCGGTCCCTCAGGCTCAGGCAAGTCTACCTTTATCCGCTGCCTTAACCGCCTGGAGGAGCATCAGGATGGCCGCATCATCATTGATGGGATCGAGTTATCCCATGATCTTCGCAATATTCAGGTAGTTCGCCGCGAGGTTGGGATGGTATTTCAGCAATTCAACCTTTTCCCTCATCTGACCGTGCTGGATAATATCACGCTGGCACCGATCAATGTCCGAAAATGGTCTCGTGACCATGCTGAAGAGCTTGCGATGACCTGGCTTCACCGGGTTGGCATCCCCGAGCAAGCCGCTAAATTCCCTGGCCAGCTTTCTGGTGGCCAACAACAACGTGTGGCTATTGCCCGCACCCTGACGATGCAGCCCAAAATTCTGCTATTTGACGAACCAACCTCTGCTCTTGATCCTGAAATGATCAGTGAGGTGCTTGACGTTATGCGCGACCTGGCCCGCAGTGGATACACCATTTTGGCTGTAACTCACGAAATGGGCTTTGCCCGTGAAGTAGCGAACCGGGTCATTTTTATGGATGCGGGAAAGATCGTTGAAGAAAACACGCCTGATGATTTCTTCAATAATCCAAAAGAGGAGCGCACTAAACTCTTCTTGTCGCAAATTTTGCAACATTAAAAAAGTAACTTCAGCAAAAAAGGCGATCCGTTGGATCGCCTTTTTTGCTGTCACTATCGATTAGAATTATTTATTGATATTCAGATAAACAGGTTATGAGCGTCCCGCAGGTTTATGTTCCTTTAAAATCTGAATCACGGGAACCTGCGGGACGTTTTAGGTAGAGAAAATTAACCAACCTTATTGAACATCAATAGGATATCCACTATGAATACATTTTCTTACGATAAGGGAAGTTTATTTTGCGACCAAATTCCTTTGGCTGAATTGTCAAATGAATTTGGCACCCCTCTTTATGTTTACTCCGCCAAACGGCTGCGTGAAAATATATCCCGGTTTCAGACTGCCTTTTCTGCGTTAAACCCTCTCGTCTGTTACGCGGTCAAAGCCAATGATAATCTCGCATTGCTCCAGATCTTCACCGATCAGGGCCTGGGCTTTGATGTTGTGTCTGGGGGAGAATTGCATCGGGTCCAACGTGCTGGAGCTAAACCGGAAGGCGTGGTTTTCGCGGGGACTGGCAAAACCAACTCCGAGTTGAAACAAGCTGTGCACAGCGGCCTCAGCAAGATCAGTGTCGAGTCCGGTGACGAACTGCAGGCACTCAATCAGATTGCAGGGGAACTTGGTCGTCGTCCATCTGTATTATTGCGCCTGAATCCAGATATCTCTCCAGATACGCATCAACATATTATTACGGGAAATGCCGAAAGCAAGTTTGGGATTTCCCCGGGTACCGCCCATCAATTACGCTCCCATGACTGGCCCAACCTTGATCTATGTGGCGTGCATATTCATATCGGATCCCAAATCCCTGACCAGGAACCGACCCTGTCTGCGCTGGAAATAGCATTGGATTTTCTGGAGCAATGTCCACCTGAATGGGATACGCTCGATCTGGGCGGTGGATTTCCTGTCGGATATAGTCCCGATTCTGCCCCAACCAGTTTTACTGATTTTGCAGAGCCGATTGCCAATCGACTTGCCCATTTCTCCCGCCCATTGAAGCTAATCCTGGAACCCGGGCGCAGCCTGATCGCCGACGCCGGAGGATTACTTCTGACTGTACAGGCAACAAAAGAAACTGGTTCTCGTCGCACAGTCATTGTAGATGGAGGCATGAATACCTTACTGAGACCAGCATTATACGACGCTTATCATCATATCCTGCCAATTGATGAGGTAAATGAAAAGCTTTTTTTGACCGATGTGGCCGGACCCGTTTGTGAATCAGCAGATTATCTTGGCAGGGAGCGACACCTCCCCGCCCTGGAACGCGGGGATTCCTTGGCTGTTCTCACAACTGGAGCATATGGTTATAGCATGGCGTCTCACTATAATGCCCACCCCCTCCCGGCAGAGGTCCTGGTGGACGGGGATAGCTACCGCCTGATTCGTCGCCGAGAGACCTATGCCGACCTGGATGGTCGTGACATCACCACCCAAAATAGAAAATAAATCATTTAGAGAGGAATTTATCTTCGCTAATCCCGCTCTAAAACACCGCTCAAACATCCAATCGCTCCGGCTGCCTTGACCAGTTCGTCAACTTCAACCGCGGTGCAGGCGATACCAAGACCCTCATAAAAGGCTTGAGTTTTAGGATTGCCTGCCACCATCAAGATTTTGCGCGGGCCAAGGGTAACAAAGTTAAGCGCTGCCCCCTGAATGGCCTCTTCCTCATCTGGAATATAGGTGACCCGAAAACCATTTTCTTTTAGGTGATCCACTCCGCGATGAACAAATCGTTTTGGCCAAGCAATCGCCAGATCATGATCCACAATCCGCAACATGCCCATTAAATGCATCGTTCCAACAGGCATATCAACCTGAATAATCTTCACTCCCATTTCGATGAGTGTATTGGAAACCTGTGCAGCGCCTTCATCGTTGGTACGCAGCCCGCGCCCGATCATTACTGATTGAGAATCGATCCAGGCTGCGTCTGCTCCCTCAAATGTACCTGTACCACGCACACTGCGGATGATCGGTATACCCAACTCAGCCAGTCTACGCGCGACCCACCTCTCTTCTCCGGCGCGCACCGTAGAGGCCGGACGGGCCAGGATCGCCCCTTCGGGAGTCATAAAAACCAGATCTGCAATAAAGATCTGATTTGGCGTTGGCATTCCATCAGGTTCAACATAATGCACGGTTACACCAGCATCTCGATAAGCTTGTGCAAGGGCATCATGCTGGGTTTGTGCCTTTGCGAGATCAACGGAGGCCAGCATTTGGATTGCATTTGGATCCGCGGAAGCTGTCAATTCAGGTCCGGGCCGATGTAACAGGACAGCTTTAAGGCGCGACCACTCGTCGCTGATGCCGCAATTCCCCCAAAGAACCCCCAACTCATCGCTTAAGTGAGCTATACGAGGTGACCAGCCTGCACCACCATATGCTGCAGTATCAAAAAGATCCTTATTATTTGTCATAATTATTCTCCAAAAAAAGAATCCCCGATCACTTTTGTGTATTTGAAATTTCAGAAAATGATTTCAGGACCCAGTATTCTAAAGAATCCTAACACATCATTTACTCAGATTGACTGGAGTATAAAATTTAGGCTATAATGATTTTGTCAAAGGAGTACTAAAATGACTGAAAAAACTGCCCGAAAAAATAAAACTTTTGAAAACTGGATCCCTGACGAAGCACGTCAGCATGCCCGCTCTGCGCGAGAAGAAATGAAAAAAAGTATGGCCGCGCTCTTTCCGCCTGAGTTTGTAGAACATCGCCGGAAGGCGCGTAAAGAATTCTTAATGGCCTTTCGGAGCATGATCGATACCGCCATTGAGAAAACCGAAGAGCGAGATAAGACAAAAAAATAAAGCTGCTATCAAAAAAGCTCCGCTAAAACGGAGCTTTTTTCTTCAGGCATTTTATTTCAAGGGATGCCCACGAGCAAAAAAGACCGTCCAAACCAAGGCGATCAGAGATGTACCCAATAAAAGACTACCTGCCAAACTATTTTCAGCGTTATATAGAACTATTCCACCAATAAATACAGCACCAAAAATCAGGCTACCGGCCAGCTTGTATACGGCTCTCTCGAGATGCGATATTTGCTGAGCCACTCGCGGCATATGCACCTCTAAATCACCTTTTTCTATCTTATCCAGCACACGTCCCGTTTGAGCGGGGATCGCGATTAATGTCTTCGCAAGGTCTCCCAATTCGTTGAACCACATATCCCAATTTGAAGTGGCCTCTTCGCTAATTAATTTGCGCGCATAAGGCGATAATTGATCCCATAGGTTGAAGTCAGGATCAAGCCCGGTGCACATCCCTGAAAGGATGGCCACCGTACGCCCCAGCAGAAGCAGGTTATGCGGAATCTGAAAAGGCATTTCGTACATCAATTCGCGGAACTGTAGCGCAAACTCCCGCATTTCGTCCAGACTGATCTGCCTCAATTCACTCATGCTTTTCCCCCAGAAGCGCTCAAAAACCTGTGACTCTGCTTCTTCGATTAACTTCAAGTTGGCACCCGGCAGTAGCAAGCCAAGTTGTTGATAGGCACGGACCAACCTCTTCGCATCGCGCGTTCCGACAGCAATCACCATTTCACGTAAGCCAGCGCGCAAATTGTCGGGAACGCGCCCCACCATCCCAAAATCAACAAAGGTGAGTTTCCAATCAACAGATCCATCTTCGTCAGGGCCAGCCAAAGGGGTAACGAAGAGATTACCTGGATGCGGGTCTGCATGAAAAAAACCATCTTCGAATATCTGTTTGAGATAGGTATCCAGCAAAACGCGGGCAACTTCGGCGCGATCAATTCCCGCAGCCGTGATCGCATCATAATCGGTGATCTTGATCGCAAAGACATCTTCCAACGTTAAGACTTGTGGCCTGGTAAATTCCCAGACAACGCGCGGGACGTGGATACGCGCATGATCTGCGAAATGTTCCTGGAAGATCTCAACATTCTTTCCCTCAGCCAGATAATCGACCTCTTCATAAATTGTGGTGGAAAATTCCTCGATCAGACCCTGAACATCTGCGCGTTGACGAATCGGTTTATATCGCTCCAGCCAACCACCCACACGTCTCAGGGCCGATAGATCCACTTCAATGATCTCTTTTATATGCGGGCGTTGTATTTTGACAACAATATTATTAAATAATATTGTTTCCTGAGATTCTGGGAGCAATGAGGCGCGATGGACTTGCCCCAGAGAGGCGGCTGCCATTGGCGTGGCGTCAAAGGTCTTGAATTTCTTTTCCAGGGAACCGCCAAGTTCAGCTTCTGCAAGTTCACGGATGGCATCAAAATCTTCTGCCGGAACCTCATCCTGCAAGCCAGATAGTTCCTCAACAATTTCGGGCGGAAGTACATCCAGACGGGATGAGAGAAATTGCCCCACCTTGATCATCACCCCACCCATTCGAATTGCCATGGCACGAAATTGCACAGCAAACTTCTTCAACCGCACTGGACGCGTTTTTCGGGCTAATGAACGTAATCCCAATCTCGATAAGAAAATATCCCAGAAGATAAGGTTGGCAGCCACCCGAGCAGAAAATCCAATTATTTGTCGGTATCGAGCACGAAGTTGCGCAGGTTTCATTTTAATCACTCCTCGTAAAAGGATTCTAACACGTTGACGGCATTTGACTTATCAAAGGGATTATTGATATTCAGATAAACAGGTTGTGAGCGTCCCGCAGGTTTGTGTTGCTTTAATATCTGAATCACGGGAACCTGCGGGACGTTATACTTAGAGAAAATTAACCAACTTTAGTGAACATCAATAGCACACGATTGCCTTGAAATGAATAATCCTTTGAAAACCCGGAGATACCAATGTTCAACAAATCAGTAGAATCCTTGATCCAGGAAGCCATTGCACGCGGTGACTTTGAAAATTTGCCAAATAAGGGCAAACCGATTGATCTGACCGAGTATTTCAACACGCCCGAAGAGTTTCGGATGGCCACATCGATCTTGAGGAATGCCGGAGTGAAACCACCGGAAGTTGAGCTACTGCGCAAAATAGCAGAACTAAAAAATCAGTTGGCAGCATGCCAGGATAACGACCAGCACTCTTACGAGCACAGGCAAGTTAAAATCCGCGAGCGAATTGAGATGCTTCAAATCGAGTTCAATATTGCCATGGAACGCATCCAGCAGCAACGCAGAAAATAGCCATCGATATATACGCAAAAAAATCTCCCGGTCGGGAGATTTTTTGTTGAATTTTATTTATCTAATTTCCGTTGACCTTCAGATTGCCCATCAGCCGCCAGAGACCGCGCATCATCTTATGTCCAAAATCCGGATTCAGGAATTGAGCCGGACAGGTTCCCGGGATAACCTGGATGCCATTCTCGCGACACAACGCGACCGCTTCCTGCGAGACGCTGGTCATGTTTTCTGCCAGCCCGGGCTTGGTACCCATCATGCAATGCATCCAGACGTGCTTGATGCCGAGATCAACAGATTGCTGAACGACCTGATCCGTGACTTCTGGGCGAGCGAGGATAAAGACAGCGTCCGGTTTTTCTGGCGTTGAGGCCAGATCAGGGTAACAGGGATCACCCTTAAATTGATCGATTTTTGGGTTGATGGCATAGACGGTATAACCGGCATCCTTGAATTTTTTATAATTCAAATTACAGCCCGTTTCGCGTGATTCGGAAACACCGACAACGGCTATTTTCTTCTGGGCCAGAAAATCCTGAGCCATGGTATCTATCTTTGACATTAGAACTCTCCTCGTTCATCGTAGAAAAGTAGAGCTGGGTGACTCCGCCGGGCGCATGTGCAAAATAATACAAATCCATTATGCAAAATTATACACGAAAGAGAGCGAGAAGAAAGTTAGTAGCAGAAAGCAAAGGACAGTCATCCAGGAGGACGACTGTCTTTTTTACAAGGTTGCGATCTTTGAGTTTATTGCCAGGAGGCCAGGATCGCACCAAAGAGGAGCATATTGACAAGGTGATTCCCTGCTTCGATCGCCCAAACTTTCAGACCATGTCCGGCAAATAATTTATTGACCAGGTTGGTCGGGGCAATAATGCCCAGCCAGATCACAAATCCAGCCTGCATCCCAGCCGCGAGGGTATTGCTACCCATGTTGACCAAAAAGAGGGCTACAAAGACAGCCTGAATGAATGCAGCGATTATGGTGAGGATCCAGGTTGATGCGCCAGCACCTTCCATTCCGGCCCCGTCGTCAGATTTTCCGATACCTTTCCACCAGACGGGGAAGAAAGTCTTGGGATGGTACCAGAGAAATCCACTGATCATGCTCACCACAACACAGACTACGACGGCGAGCCAGTTAATTGAAGAAAAATCCATTTGAACCTCCTACGAATAAAGGGGATTGGTGCACCCAATCCTTCAGAGCTTATAACCCAGAATTTATGTCCCAGGTGCGCATTTAGGGCAATTTTTGTCGATCTAAAAGCTGAAAATGATATAACCATCAAATTATTTAACTATGCGCTGCAGGAAGCTTATGGTCCACGCGGATATAAGATAAAGACCAATATTCTCCCAAGTTGGATGGTCTGAGTTGTGGCTATTTTCAACAAGGAAGCCCGCGCAACCGTCGATGCGCTTGATCAGGAATTGCAGGTGGACAACGCAAGCTAAAAGAGATGCTGCTCTCAATGGCATAGAGTATGATTGAAATAAAGATTGTTTAGACCAATAACTCAGAATTTGAAAAAGATTTAAAAATATGTGGATTCAAGAAATCCCCTTCCTGCCCTTCTGAATGCCAGCTAAAACCCCTCCGCCACATATTCACCCCAAACTCCTCGCAAGATATTCGCAATTTCCCCCAGGGTCATATCATCCTCAACCGCCTCGATAAAGAGTGGCATCAGGTTTTCTGTGCCACGGGCTGCGGTCTCGATCCTGGTACGCAATTCGGCCACTTTGGCGTCATCCCTGCGTGCGCGGATCGCCTTCAACTTTGCGCGCTGGGATTCTTCAATTGTGGGGTCAACTGCGAGACGTTCGATGTCGATTTTTTCCTCCACCCGGAATTTATTCACTCCGACCACGATCTCTTCTTCGCGCTCAATCGCTTTTTGGGCATCATAAGCCGCATTCTGGATTTCCCGCTGCATATAGCCCTGCTCAATCGCATTCAGCGCACCGCCCATCTCGTCGATTTTTGATATATAGGCTTCGGCTGCTTTTTCGATCTCATCGGTCAGGTGCTCGATCAGGTACGATCCCGCCAGGGGATCAATCGAATCCGCTACGCCAGACTCGTGGGCAATAATCTGCTGGGTGCGCAAAGCAACCCGGACCGATTTCTCAGTCGGCAGCCAGAGAGCCTCGTCCATGGAGTTGGTATGCAGGGATTGCGTTCCCCCTAGGACGGCGGCCAGGGCCTGGATGGTGACGCGGGCGACGTTATTTTCGGGCTGCTGCGCGGTCAGGGTTGAACCAGCCGTTTGGGTGTGGAAGCGCAATTTCCACGACTTTGGATCTTTTGCCCCAAAGCGCTCTTTCATCATCCGCGCCCATAGTCGGCGGGCAGCGCGGTATTTGGCAATTTCTTCAAGCAAATTATTATGTGCGTTAAAAAAGAAGGAAAGCTGCGGGGCAAACTTATCCACATCAAGGCCAGCGTCAATCGCCGCCTGCACATAGGCGATCCCGTTTGCGAGCGTAAAGGCCATCTCCTGCACCGCCGTCGAGCCGGCCTCGCGAATATGGTAGCCCGAAATGCTGATCGTGTTCCAGCGCGGCACTTCCTGCTGACAATATTGAAAGATATCCGTGATCAATCGCATCGATGGGGTTGGTGGGTAAATGTATGTCCCGCGCGCAACGTATTCCTTGAGGATATCATTCTGGATCGTGCCGCGCAGCTTGCTCACATCCGCACCCTGTTTTTTTGCCACGGCGATATACATCGCCAGCAGGATCGCAGCCGGGGCGTTGATTGTCATCGAAGTGGAAACTTTTTCAAGCGGAATCTCGTAGAAGAGTTGCGCCATATCGTCGAGGGATGAAATCGAAACCCCGACTTTGCCAACCTCCCCGATCGCAAGCGGATCATCGGCATCGTAGCCGATCTGGGTCGGGAGATCAAAGGCAACGGAAAGGCCTGTTTGCCCCTGATCAAGCAGATAGCGGTAACGGGCATTTGATTCTTCGGCGGAGGCGTACCCGGCGTATTGGCGCATCGTCCAGAAGCGTCCACGGTACATGGTCGGCTGAACGCCGCGCGTAAATGGATATTGGCCCGGGAACCCCAGAGATGCTTCGTAATCGGGAGCAGGCTCAAGGGGAAGTGCGAGACGAGGTACTTCTATCCCGGAAGATGTTTCAAATTTGCCTTTTCGCTCAGTAAACTTATTGAGGGTCGGCTTCAGAATTTCGTTTTTCCAGCGTTCAAGCTTGTCGGAAATTGTCATTTAATCACCATGTTTTAAAGATTTCTATCCATTATAATAGCAAGTAGGTTCATTGCACAAAAGCAGATAACTGGAGGAGGTATCAATGAAAATGATTGCATATATCGCAGCTGCTATTCTGATCTTTTTTGGTGTCATGTTTATCTGGGGGGCATTTGGCTCTAATCCGCAGCCAGCCTGGATTTGCGTGGGTGGCTTGAGCGTGGCAATCGGCTTTGGTCTGATCTGGTTCGCACAACGAAAATCAAAAGCAGCCGAAGGGGAACAGAATATCTCGGTAAATATAGATCTACCCGGTGAAGTCAGTCTCGATACACTTAAATGCCAATCTTGTGGCGGTTCACTTTCCAGTAAAAACATCAAAATGGTCGCGGGCGCACCAGTGGTGGTTTGTCCATATTGTGATACAAGCTATCAATTAACCGAAGAACCAAAGTGGTAGAAATATCGTAAAGTATTAATAGGGTTACCAGTACCCTAAGGAGGAGGCCAGATGAAGCCACGATTAATTGCTTTCTTAATTGTTATTCTTCTCGTTTTTAGTTTAACATCCACCGTGCTCGCACAATCATATTCCTTTATTTTGGAGGAAGAGGTTGTGCATGTTTATTTTAATGACGATGGGACCATGTCCCTGGATTACACCTTTGTCTTTAAAAATAACCCCGGTGCACATGTGATTGATTTCGTGGATGTGGGCATGCCACATCCCGGGTATGACTGGAATAGTATCGTTGCTGACGTAGATGGTCACGCTGTTTCGATTGACAGCGACTATCAGGGCAGCGGTGATGGCATAGCTGTTGATATGGGAAGCTATGCAATTCCTCCTGGCGGGCGTGGAAAAGTGCATGTATACGTTGGGAAAATTGAAAATGTATTCTACACCGACGATGATGATGAAACTTATGCCAGCGCAGTCTTCGGCACAACCTGGTTTGGCAGCCAATATGTCACCGGTTCAACCGATCTGACTGTATCGCTGCACCTCCCAACCGGCATTCAGCCGGATGAGCCCCGTTACCATCTTCCATCAAATTGGCCCGGGGACCAGGAACCACAGGCTTCGATGAGCACAACCGGTCGGGTTACCTATACCTGGCATAGCCCCAATGCAAACGGGCATACACAATATACTTTTGGCGCCTCCTTCCCGAAAAGTTATATCCCCGAATCTGCCATCGTTACAGCTCCCGCTTTTGACACATCCTGGTTTAACGAAGATAATCTTATCTTAATTCTGATGTGTAGTTGCTTTGCCTTCTTCTTCCTCGGCATTCCCATCCTGACCGGCATCTCTCAGCGCAAACGAAAAATGAAATATATCTCCCCAAAGATCGCCATCGAGGGGCACGGCATCAAACGTGGGCTGACAGCGGTCGAATCCGCGATCCTGATGCAGGAGCCACTGGATAAAGTGATGACGATGATCCTTTTTGGTGTGATCAAGAAGAATGCCGCAGAAGTTATTAAACGGGAGCCACTAAACCTCAAGGTTGCTTCGCCGCTGCCAGAAAAACTGCATCAATATGAAAAAGAATTTCTGGAAGCCTTCGCGGATGGGAAAAATAACCGCGCCGATCAGCGCAAGAAACTCCAAAAAGTGACCGTCAATTTGATCAAAAGCATTGAAAAGAAGATGAAGGGGTTCAGTCGCAAGGAAACACTGGCTTTTTATAAAAATATCATGGAACGCGCCTGGAAACAGATCGAAGCTGCGGATACACCCGAAATAAAAAGCGAAATGTATGACGAGGCCCTTGAATGGACCATGCTGGATAAGGATTTCGACAATCGTACACGGGATGTCTTCCGCACAGGCCCGGTCTTTGTGCCAATGTGGTGGGGACGCTACGATCCTTCGTACACTCGGCCTGCTGGCTCCGCATCTAAACCCTTCAGTATCCCAACATCCTCCACGCCAGGGAAAAGCCTGACCTCCTCCATGCCCCAACTCCCCGGCGCAGATTTTGCTGCTTCGATGGTCACTGGTGTACAAGGATTCTCCGATAAGGTGATCGGCAATCTGAATGATTTCACCGGCAAAGTGACTGGTGTCACCAATCCCCCGCCGAAACCCACTTCCAGTGGTCGCAGCAGTGGAGGTAGCGGTTGTGCCTGTGCTTGCGCCTGTGCTGGATGTGCTTGTGCCTGCGCTGGTGGCGGACGGTAGCGCCATTCCCAAAATCTGGCGATTTTGGAATCCAACGTCTGGAGACGTTGGGACTTTGCAACGACTACTCCGAAACTGTTGATTTCGAACTACGCAATTAATAGGAAGCAATAATGCGCGATAATGGCATATTCAAACAAGCAAAGCACAACCCGCCACATCTCTTTTTGACGGATAGACTTTATATGCTTACTGCCTCTACTTACAAAAAAGAAGCTTATTTACAGTCTGACAACCGCAAACTCGATTGGATAAGTGCATTCCTAAAGGCATCTGAAATTTATCATTGGGTAGTCATTGCTTGGGTTGTTCTTAACAATCACTACCACGCTATTGTTCGATCACCTGAAAAAAAGATAAATATGCCTAAATTTATCGCAAGTTATCATAAATTTACCGCCAGGAAGTGGAATGCCGAAGACCAAACTCCTGGACGCAAGGTTTGGTGGAACTATTGGGATTCATGCATACGATCAGAGCAAGATTATCAGGCGCGATTAAACTATGTCTTTTTAAACCCAGTCAAACATGGAATTGTAGATCAAGCTGAAGAGTACGCTTTTAGCAATTACCGTACATTTTTATCAATAGATACCTGGACTGGTTAACATACAGATGGAGAAGTAAATAATGTTCCCGAATTTTAACGGTATGAATAGCGCAATCTCAAAAATCAGGAGATTTTGGAATCCATTGTCTCCAGAAAGTGGGGATACACAACAATTCCAAAGTCTGGAGACTTCGGAATCCGCCCGAATTTATCATTATCGCCACGAAAACGGCGAGGAGAAATCGCGCATCCATCTGCGCCTTGATCCAGACGGCCATGGGACGTTGATCGTCAACGCCAATCAGGTTATGCACCTGAACCCGACGGCTGCCTTGATGGCATATCTCGCCTTGGAAAAGAAAAGCGTAAAAGAGATCGTCAGAACGGTTCGCAATGCTTACTCAGTTGGGCGGGAGCAGGTGCTTTCAGACCTGCAAACGATCAACCTGCAAATCGACGAGCTGATCCGTCCCAATGGCGCCTGCCCGGTCCATGAGTTGGATCTGGATATGAATATGCCCTTCAGCGCCCGTCCCAGCGCACCTTATCGAATGGATTTAGCCCTCACCTATCGCTGCAATAACGATTGCGCCCATTGTTATAACGCCCGCGAACGAAACTACCCTGAATTGAGCGTTGAGGAGTGGAAACGTGTTCTCGACATCACCTGGGAATTGGGTATTCCCCATGTTGTCTTCACTGGAGGTGAACCAACCCTCGTCGAGGCCTTGCCGGAGCTGGTCGCCCACGCCGAGACAAACGGTCAGATCACCGGGATGAACACAAATGCCCGTCGTTTAGCGGATGCAACCTATCTCGCGCGGTTGGTCTCCGCTGGCCTGGACCACGTCCAGATCACGGTCGAATCGGATGATGCTGCCATCCACGACCAGATGGTGCTCTCCAAAGGTGCGCATCGGCAAACTATCCGCGGGCTGGAAAACGTTCTGGATAGCCCGCTTTATGTGATGACCAATACGACCATGCTCCAGGATAATGTTCACACCATCCCGGCAACTCTGGACTTTCTGGGGAAGTTGGGCGTGCCTACAATTGGACTGAACGCATTGATCTATTCCGGTCATGGCACAACTGTTGGCACTGGTCTGCCGGAAAGCGAACTGGCCCCGTTGCTAGAAATCGCAAAACTAAAAACTGAAATGCGCGGTCAAAAACTGATCTGGTACACCCCGACCCAATATTGTAATTTTGATCCGATGAAGCTTGATCTGGGGATCAAGGGCTGCACAGCCGCGCTCTATAATATGTGCGTTGAGCCGGATGGTGCGGTACTGCCCTGCCAGTCTTACTACAAACCAGTTGGCAATCTTCTTCACGATAGCTGGGATTCGATCTGGAATCACAAGCTTTCAACACAGCTACGCGAACGCATGGCACTGCCAGAAAAATGTGGCGGCTGTGACTTACTCGCCGAATGTGGTGGTGGCTGCCCGCTTCAATTTGCGCAGGATGATTTTGTGAAGTTGGATATGTTGGAAATTCAGTAAACTATTTAAAGATATAAAAAGGAGCACTCCATGAGTATCTTCGACAGTGTCCGAGATTTTTTTACCCCCGCCAGGCCTCTGCCAGCGGGTGTGCTTCATTTTCAATCGCCTGAAGATGACGAAGTTCCTTATCGCCTGCATCTGCGCATGCACGGAGATGGGAGCAGCCTGCTTGTTGTGAACGCCTCCACAGTGTTGCATCTCAACCCCACGGCAACAGAATACGCCTATCATTTCATTAAAGGGACAGATGAAAATGAGGCTGCAGAAGCTGTTTCCAAACGCTATCATGTCAAGGCAGAACAGGCCCTGCAGGATTATCAGATCTTCTCTGAAAGAATAGATAGCCTTGTCCACACTGAAGATGTAGATCCCGTCTCTTATCTGGGATTTGACCGTGTCGCTCCCCACTCGACTGGATTAACGGCTCCGCTGCGTCTTGATTGCGCCCTAACCTATGAGCTGCCCAAGGGTGCCTCCGCTGATGACGCGCCGACGAAACGAGTCGACCGTGAGCTTGCCACCGCTGAGTGGACGTCTATCCTCGACAAAGCCTGGGCTGCGGGAATCCCACACGTTACCTTTACTGGAGGCGAACCCACCCTCCGTGAGGATCTGCCAGAATTAATTGCCTATGCTGAAGAAAAAGGCATGGTCAGCGGGCTGCTCAGCGATGGACTAAAATTAGCCAACGCAGCATATTTAAACACCCTCCTGCAAACGGGACTCGACCATCTGCTCTTCCTCCTTCAATCTGAAAAGAAAAAATCCTGGCAGGCCCTTGAGGCCATTATGCCAGCGGACCTATTTACCACAGTTCATCTGACAATCACTGAGAAAAATGCTGATAACATTGGAGAGACACTTGAAAAGCTGGCAGCTCTCGAAGTGACCTCGCTTTCGTTGACCTGTACCCCCGATCAGGATGAGACTCTATTGTCTGCCCGGGAGCAGGCTGCTCGTCTGGGTATTTCGCTGACATGGGATCTGCCAGTCCCCTACTCGGCCCACCATCCCATCACCCTTGAAACCACCAAAGAGCATTTCCCGGATGGGGCGGGCAAAGTCTGGCTCTATGTCGAACCAGACGGGGATGTACTCCCCATGCAGGGCATGCCCGATCAAATATTGGGCAACTTCCTTCACGATGATTGGGCTTCTATTTGGAAAAATAAATGAGCATATTTGATGTCATTTGGATTATCGGGCTATTGATCTATCAAATTGCCATTTATATTCCACGCGTCCGTGAATATAAAGCAAAAAAGCGGGTAGCCCTGGTCGCCAGGCCTGGCGATATAATCCTTGAACTAAGCACCTGGGTCTTCTGGCAGCTGATCCCTTTTTTCTATATATTTGGCGAATGGCTCTCATTCGCTGATTACACGCTCCCCTACTGGGCTGGCTGGATTGGGGTACTGCTTTTCACCGCATCGCTTTGGCTTTACAAGCGTGCCTACGCGGATTTGGGAAGCAACTGGTCTGCAAGGATGGAGATTCTCACCAAACAAGTTCTGGTGACAAAGGGAGTTTACGCTCATTTGCGCCATCCAGTCTACGCGGCGATGTTCATCTGGGCAATTGCCCAACCTTTGCTGATCCATAACTGGATTGCCGGTTTCGGCCTGCTCATCCTTTTTATACCCCTTTATCTAACCAGGATGCCACGAGAAGAAAAAATGATGCTGGAACATTTTGGCGAGGAATATCGTGCCTATATGAAAAAAACGAACCGTCTCATCCCATACCTTTAAGGAATTACATCATGCCAAATAAAAATATTGAATACGCTGCTACTCAATTTGGGAAAGGTTTTTCCTGCTCTCAATCTGTTTTCTCAGCTTTCGCGCCTGAGCTTGGACTATCGCAGGAGGCTGCCCTCAAGATAGCCTCAGCCTTTGGCGGCGGAATGGTTCGTCAGGGCGAGGTTTGCGGCGCAGTCACTGGCGCCTTGATGACTTTGGGGTTGAAATATGGCTCGGAGATAGCGGATGATGAAGAAAAGGTCCGCCAGGCCAGTCAGAAACTTATGCAACGTTTCAAAGAAGAAAATGGCTCACTCCTTTGCAGGGATTTGCTTGGTCATCATCTCAATACGTCAGAAGATCTGGAAAAAGCACGAAATAGTGGAGTATTCAATACGACTTGTCCGCAGCTGGTCCGATACGCAGCGCAATTAACAGAAGATATTATTGAAACCACCAAATAAGGAGGTTCAACTTATGGAAGAAAAGCGAAAACTCCCTCGCAAATATCTGATGGCTTACTCAAATGTCTATGAACAAAGCACGGGGAAGATACTTGGTTATCTTTGTGACATCACCCTGGATGGATTAATGGTGATCAGCAAAGAAGATCTGGAAGTAAACAAAGAAATCGAGTTATATATTGATCTGCCTGAGATCCCTTCATTTACAGAAAATATACTAAAGGTTAAGGTCCGCGTTGCCTGGAGCCGCCCTGACCTGGATCCCAAGCTCATGAATGTTGGCTTCCAATTCGTCGAACTTGCTGAAGAAAAAAAACCCATTATCACTCAAATGATCGAAACCTATGAGTTTCGCCGCGATGATGTCGATAACCAAGCCGCCGCCAGCGAACCAAATCATGTCTAAACTCCCTCGTTACAACTCCTACTGGGTCCTGCCCGATAAATTTATGGCGGGTGAATACCCGGGCCATCGCTTTAATGAAGGCAAAACCGAAAATCGGATAGACGCCCTCCTTGAAGCCGGCATCACCACTTATATCGACCTGACCACGCCCGGTGAACGCATCCCCTACGAACATGTTTTGCTCGAAAGAGCTGGCTATTATCAGATTGAAACCAATTATTATCGCTTCTCCATTGGCGATTTTGGCATCCCTTCACCCAAAGAAATGCGCGTCATCCTCGATACCATCCACCAGGCCCTAGCCGATGGAGGCAAACCATATATCCATTGTTGGGCAGGGATGGGGCGCACAGGTACGGCAGTTGGCTGTTATTTTGTCGAGAGTGGCTTGGATGGCGCAGAAGCCCTGCTAAAAGTGGATCAGCTTTGTTATTACGCCCCATCTCCGCAAACAGAGGATCAAAAAGATTTTGTGCGGAACTGGAAGAAATGACTCTCCTCCCTCCCCTGCCCACCTGGGCATCCCCCCCGTGAGCGGGGGGGAATTAAAGGGGGGGTGGCATAACCGTTACGTCCAGCAGGCCAACTGGACTCGTGAGCTGCGCGCTTACCTCTTTAAAGAAGCAGGATTGGATCAGGCCTCTCGCGCCCTTGAAGTAGGCTGTGGGACAGGGGCGATACTTTCAGAAATTTCCACACCGGCCACCGTGCACGGACTCGATATTCAGTTTGCCTCCCTTAAAGAGGCAAAATCCAATATCCTAATTTCACCCCCGTTAACCTGCGGCGATGCTTTTTCCCTTCCCTATGCTATTGAAAGCTTCGAGGTCGTTTTCTGCCACTTCCTGCTTCTCTGGTTGCCGCACCCACTGGATGCGATCCGCGAAATGACCCGTGTGACCAAGGCCGGTGGCGATATCATCGCTTTTGCCGAACCTGATTATAACCACCGCGTAGACAAGCCTGCGGCTCTTGAACCACTGGGAAAATGGCAAAGAGATGCGCTGCGGCGGCAAGGAGCGGATCCTGGTATCGGCGAAAATTTAGCGGAGCTTTTTTTCGAAGCTGGGATCAACATTATTGAAGCGGGGGCAATTTCAAAAGAAGGGAGCGATCCGCTCAGCGAGGAGGAACGGGAATTGGAATGGGCAATATTGGAATCTGATTTAGCGGGACAAATTGCGGATGAACGCCTCCAAAAATTGAATGCCTTGGATAAGGCCGCATGGCTGAACGGGGAACGGGTTTTATATGTACCAACGCACTATATTTGGGGGCGTACGGCGGTGGGATAATGCAGTATAATGCCTCCCAACAAGCTTTGGAGGCTTTTTTTTGGATATACCACAAACACCAGAAACTGATCTAATAACAGAAAATCCACCTGAGAAGAAAAGAGGATTTCTGCGTTTTATTTTTGATTTACTGGAAACATTACTCTTGTCGATTGCCCTCTTCTTTGGTATTAATGCCGTCACCGCCCGTGTCCTGGTAGATGGGTATAGCATGCGCCCTACCCTCGATGACGGGCAATATATTTTGGTAAACAAGTTATCTTATCGCTCAAATCTCCCCGAATATGGTGATATTGTTGTTTTCCATTTTCCTGTTGATCCTGATCAGGATTTTATAAAGCGTGTCATCGGCTTGCCCGGGGATGAGGTAATCATTTCTGATGGGCAGGTAAGCGTGAACCAGGAAGCCCTAAACGAACCCTATATTGCTGCCACACCCCAATACGTTGGTCAATGGAGCGTACCAGATGGACAAATTTTTGTCTTGGGCGACAACCGCAATAATTCTTCTGATTCCCACTCCTGGGGAGCAGTTCCAATGGATAATATTATTGGTAAAGCAATCACAGTTTATTGGCCGCCCCCCGACTGGAAGGCTCTCAAGCATATCCAGATAACCCTGGCGATGCCCTGATATGAATATGATCAAAAACACTGAACTCCCCGAAAGTTATCCTTGCCAGGATTGTCAGGCGGGCATTGTTCGCCCAAGATATCTTACTTATTTCACCTGGCTGAACGAAGAATTGATCACGGTTCCCAATTTCCCTGCATGGATTTGTGATGTTTGCGGAAAACGGGAATACGATCAGCGGGCAATATCCTGGCTTTCTATGTTACTTAACCCGAATACCGGGCGTAGACCTGAGTACGGCAAAAATTCGGAACGGCCACGACATCAGGGAGACAACGCCCCACCTGCTGCCAAATAATCCATCGAGGAAAAGAAATGTCTCTACCAAACCCCTCACATACGCATCATTTTGTTCCTATTGATATGCTTACTACAAGTTATAGAGTTGTAGGAAAAATACTGGTTTCGAATACTGGAATGGTTGGGAAGCTTAACGACCCAAATACCTCATTTATGGAAATCCACGATGCGAAACTGGCTCGCATCCACATGCCAACAAAACTGGCTAATCATTTTGAGGTGATCCGTCTATCGAAAGATCGCCTTCTACTTGCTTCGTTAAGCCGTCGTGAGGATATTGGCCCTCAAGCCTTGGCTCGCGGAGGTTATGCATCCACTTCACAGCATGAAGTATGGATAACAATTGAAGATTTTGAAATGAAAGGGGTCATTGAATGGCAAGGGCGGTTTGATTTCAGGGTACTTATGTCAGAGGGGACTCGAGACTTTATTCCACTTTATGATGCAAATGTAGTCGGGACATTAATTCCAACCCTAAAGATCCAGTCAACGGCAATGCTTTTTAATCGTACTCAAGTAAACCTGCTTGGTCTTCTCAACCAACGCAAGGAAAATGAAAAAGACAAGAAATAGCCTGATTTTATTGGGAAATAGGTTTGGAAATAACCTGTTCAAATCACTGGTGAATTTTAACCAAATCGCTTGACCTATCATTCCCTGCGTGATAGAATTTTGCCCGCACGTTTTTTGCAAGCCCCCATCGTCTAGGGGACCAGGACGTGACCCTTTCAAGGTCAAGACCGGGGTTCGAATCCCCGTGGGGGCACTTCTCTATAGGCAAACATGTGCCCACCCCATCATCAGAAAGCCCCGCTAATAGTGGGGCTTTCTTTGTTTTTTTAATCGCCGTAGCCCGCTGGAATAGAGATAAGCCGTTTTAGCATTATTAATGGGTGCGAAATTTGCACTCTAAAGTATAGAAAAAGGCCTGCGATTAGCTGGCTTTTAGGCTCTATTGAAAACGACGTCGTGTTTGCCAATATCCAAAGATTCGATTACTTTTTCACCATCCCTTATATTGTATCTGTACGTAAAAACATAGCCGAGAGTAACGTGCCCCTCATATATCCCATCTTTTCCTTCCATCTTTTTCGTTCGCAAAGATGGGTGCCGTGGGTTCTCAATAAATAGTGCAAATTTATCTTGTGCTTCCTTTTGAATACTTATGGGTAGGCCATTGAAAGATGCCCAAAAGCCATCAGCCGTTACGTGTTTCATTACGCGTTATTGCTTCGCCCATTGCCGCAAATAAATCTTCTCCCGTTTCATAAACAGTATGTCTCCCCTCGTCTAAATCCGCAACAGCGGTTTCGTGACGCGCTTGCCATTCATCAGTCCAGAACCAAAGTTGATCGACACGAACTTTTATTATATTTCCGTCGTGCTGGATATATGTTTCATTCGTCCCACCAGCTTTTCCTAAATAACTGGACCCGCTGATTCTATTGTCGGTAATTGGGATTTGCATCATTTCCGCCGTCATTTATCTTTTCCCTTCTCCCGTTCATCATATTTGTCAAGATTGTCGGATAATACTTGAACAATTGCTCTCATCATATCTGGAGTGATGACAATGTTTGTCAGAGGCTTTATCGATAACTTGTCGGGCATTTCCTCTATCTCTTCTTCTGTTAAACCATGCGTCAACGGAGGTGCCACATAACCAAAATAGATATGGAAATCATTTCCTCCAGCGTGGGTTACTTGTATTTGATTTGCATACGCTGGAAGTCCCTCGGGCGAATCCCAAATCAAACGAATCGCCTTCTCTTTGATTTCAGGCTTTTTCTTATCTGGCATCCTTATTTTTCTCCTCATAGCAAAAAAGTAATTAGGTATGTCTTACTTTGTTGGTATATATAGTATATGATTTTGTCAATATTTAGTCAATGGTGACAATAATACCGTGGGGGCACATTTTTATTCGGTAGTAAATCTATCGAAGTGCAATGGTAATAAAAACACCCGAATGGGCGTTTTTGTTTTGGGAATTGCTAAAGGAAACCTATAATATATATTACAAGGCTTGAACTAGTTCATGCAAAATATGATATGCAGCTGCATAAATATGTTGAGCATCATTATTAGGGACAATTTCTCCGTGAAATAATGAATTTCGAAGCAAATAGAGTACTTCAATAACTCCTTTTGCTAGTGTTTCTGCATCATTTACAAATCGATATGCTCCAGCTTCGAAAAATTCGGTATCTCGAGTACCTACAAGTAAATTAATGGGCTTAGAGAACAAATAAACCACATATCGAGCAGTTGTCTTTGTGAAGATTATTCAGCAGGCTTTTCTTTAAGTAATTGTATATTATCAAGATAAATTTTTACTGTATTAGGCGAAATGTTACGGATTGAAATATCATCAACAGAACGAGATCGTACTGGCCCAAAATCTTCAATTGGAATCACAACATGATGCCAATGTTTGGCTTTTAGTGTTTCATCTAAATAAGGTGTAGCCGTAATTTCCACGGAAAAGGGCGTTGCCTGATAATAGCTTCCAAACATAACCATTAACAGATTGACCGGGTGAAAATTTCCTTGGCCTTGATCCCAAACATCTTCTGCTTCTGAATATAGGTCAAAAGAAATCCACTGATACTCAGAGATATTTTCGGAGGCGGGGGGCGAAATCCGCAAGTCTGCATAAGAATCAAGAACAATTTCTATCGCTACCCCATCAACAACAATATCCTTTTGGGAAATGTCCATGATGTCAAAGTTGTTGTTAGGAGGCCAGTATCCCCAATTATTCCGAAATACATCATCATAAATAATCTGGATACTCATGTCCTCAATATCTGGGGGTTCAGGAGCTACCCAAGCAGGTTGGGGCTCCGCACCATAAAATGATCGTAGAACATTCTCTGCCGGTTTCCCATAGGTTGAGAAGAAAATATTGTTTGGGGGAGTGATTAGAGTATCATTTGTCGGAAAATAATTTCCTAAAAACAAACCTTTCCACCAAGGTCTACCGCTGAAAGCTTGTATCAATGCTTCGTAAACATCTGCATGTTCTTGTAGATCAACATCATAGGTTGTAGCGGGCTGATAATATATCGATGAGCCTGCACTCATACCATCAATGCTTGAATAAGCAAGCTCGGTAATGATAACCGGGCGGTCAAATTCTTTAGAAAGAACTTCGAGGCGATCTACAGCAGGGGTTAAATATTCAATCATCTCATCAACTGTCGGGTCATCATGGTCAGATAATCGGGCGTCATAAGGATGAATACCGATTGCATCCACAGCATCCCACCAAGTTATTTCCAGCCAGTTTTCCCCACCGGTCGAATCTGGAGAATAGAGGATCGGACCGTCATATTCTTCACGAACCGCCGCAGCTATTTCACGCCAGTTTTCATCGCGATGCTGTGTCCCGTTTAATTCCTGGCCAATGCTGAACATATCACTTTCGGTTCGGTCATTTTAAACCAAGAATGAGAAAATTGAGTAAACTTGCAGG
>NZ_CEYOSI010000020.1:0-26942 GCF_982879505.1 Candidatus Desulfolinea nitratireducens | reverse complement strand
TCATACTATTGCTCTTGTCTGAGGCGAGGTTTGTAGCCAAGTTCTTCAGACAGAATAAATACGGTCAACAAATTGAAGGATAGCGGCTCACCTCGCAGATAAATTTCTACTGCATGGCGCTTGCGCTATCTTTTTTTTCTGATGACCGATATTTTTAGTAGAGTAATTAATATGGCACTCACATTAGATCAACCAAAACTTAGAACTATTCATTTGGATAGTCTCGAATCAAGGGTGGGTAATACGCCCCTTCTTCGGCTTCGCCGCGTATTTCCGAACCTGTCTCCATCCGTCCAAATTTTCGCCAAAGCCGAATGGTTCAACCCTGGCGGTTCGATCAAGGATCGCGCGGCCCTCAATATTATCTACACCGCTATAGCCAAGGGTGAGCTTACCTCTGGTAAACGCCTGCTCGACTCGACCTCTGGTAATACGGGGATCGCCTACGCCACCTTTGGTGCCGCATTAGGCATTCCAGTCACATTGACCATACCCGCCAATGCCAGCGAAGAACGTATCTCAATATTACGCGTTCTGGGCGCTGAAATAATATTGACTGATGCTCTCGAAGGCTCAGATGGTGCCTTGATGGTCGCACAGGAAATGGCCGCGGCATCCCCGGAAAAATATTTTTATGCCAACCAATACGCGAACCCCGCCAACTGGGAGGCACATTATAAAAGTACGGGGCCAGAAATATATTCTCAAACGAATGGCCATGTCACGCATTTTGTATCGGGTCTGGGAACATCCGGCACGCTGATGGGAGTTGGGCGCTATTTGCGAGAGCAAAATCCAAAAATACAAATTATTGCCGGGCAGCCAAAAGGACCTTTTCATGGCCTTGAGGGATTGAAGCATATGGAAAGCGCTCAAAAACCTCCCATTTATGATGAAAATTTCCCGGATCGATTTATTGATCTTGAAACAGAGACCGCTCATGAGATGGTTCGCCGTCTCGCGCGAGAAGAAGGCCTCTTTGTAGGCATTTCATCTGGAGCGGCGGCTGTCGCAGCCCTGGAAGTGGCTCAAGGTTTAGACGAAGGCATCATCGTCACCGTCTTCCCTGATGCAGGCTATAAATATATTAGCGATAAGGCACTCTGGGGTGGCGAGTAAATGGTCTACTTTGGAGAAATAAATGTTAGAGATCAACGAAAAATTACTAAATGACATCCATTTGCATGGTGAGAGCACATACCCAGAGGAGGGAGCTGGCTTTCTTCTCGGAACAGAAACCGATCCTCGCCAAGTGGTAGCCATCCTGCCGGTGAAAAACATGCGGGAGGATGGGACTCGGCATAATCGATATCTGATCGAACCGCTTGATTATCTCAAAGCTGATAACGAGGCAAACGAAATGGGGCTGAGTCTGATCGGCATTTTCCATTCCCATCCGGACCATCCCAACCGTCCCTCCGAATTTGACCGTGAGGGTGCGCAGCCTTCCTTCTCCTATCTTATTACCAGCGTAAATAAAGGTCAGGCTGTTGAATCGCGATCCTGGCAATTATTGGAAGATCGCTCAAAATTTGAAGAGGAACCCATCAATATTCACGAATAATTAGTGGATATGTTAATGTAGAAAGTGAAATGATGAATAACCAAAATGTAGATCATTCAGCACTGAAAACAAATCAGGCTCTGATTATTGCGCTAAATATCATTGCATTTATTTTGAACACACCCCTCCTGGCCGCCGTGGTTACCTTGGCAATTGTTATTGGCACATTGCGGAAAGTACCCGGATTTAGCTTTATTTACCGCTCGTTGAAAAGTGCTGGCTGGATCAAACCCGATATTTTACAGGACAACCCGGAACCGCATCGCTTTGCTCAGGGATTTGGCGGTATTGTCATGTTAATTGGAACAGGCGTATTATACGCTGGTGCCTCGACTTTTGGTTGGGCATTGATTTGGCTGGTAATCGCACTTGCAGCACTAAATCTTTTTGCCGGCTTTTGTGTTGGATGCGCCCTTTATTATTGGCTTGGTCGATTGAGCGTTCCCGGATTTTCAATGTCTCCCCCGAGTGACACCTTTCCGGGCATGAAGCCAAAAATCAAGACAGCCAATGGCAGCTGAAATTTTCCCGCGCGCATTAATGGCATTTGCTATCGCTGGAGTCGGCATTGGCCTGTACGGATTAACAAATCATGTCGTTCTAAAATGGGCTTCCAAAAAAGGCTATCGGGGTTTGGGCGATTTTCAATATGGGATCCCGGCCATTCTTTACTTTACGACACCAACCTGTGCCCCGTGCAAGACCTTGCAACGCCCGGCTATTCAAGCACTAAAAAATGACCTAGGCAGCAAATTACAGATCATTGAAGTTGATGCCAGTGCCCGTCCCGAGCTGGCAGACTACTGGGGCGTATTGAGCGTTCCGACAACATTTATCATTGACAAAAAAGGAGAGCCGCTGCATATCAATCATGGTGTTACATTGGCAGATAAATTGCGCAAGCAATTGAACGAGGTCCTTTAAGGATTGTAAATATTAACTGGGTAAAGCATCCCGCATTTTTCCATGATAAAGATCCTTGGAAATATAAACCTGGGGGACGCTCAAAACCAAGTTATCTGAAAATCAATAGGCAAGATCATACAAGCCTGATAAGAAATAATAAAAAATGGATATTGCTCTAGAGAGCATTACCCTATTAGAATAAGAGGAAATTATGGCAATATTAAAAATACCCACACCCCTGCGTCCCTATACCGGTGGCATGAGCGATATCAATGTAGATGGAGAAAACGTTGGCCATGCACTCGATTCTCTCCTGGCTCAATATCCGGATATTGGCAAACATCTGTACAATGATGATGCCCAGTTACGTGCTTTCGTTAACCTGTTTTTAGGCGAAGATAATATCAAAGATTTACAGGGATTGGAAACACCGCTTTCCGAAACAGACAGCTTGCGGATAATCCCATCCATTGCCGGTGGAGCAAAAGGCTAGGGCAAAAATATGACTAATCTTTCACATGAAGAAATTCTGCGCTACTCGCGCCATTTACTCATCCCTGAGGTGGGGATGGATGGTCAGCAAAAACTCAAAGATTCATCTGTTCTCATCATCGGTACAGGCGGACTAGGCTCCCCTGTCGCTCTATACCTTGCCGCTGCAGGAATTGGCCGGATCGGCCTGGTGGATTTTGATGTGGTGGACGAATCCAATTTGCAGCGCCAGATCATCCACAGCCTGGACAGGGTCGGTGAATTGAAGATCGAATCGGCACGCGCGCGGATGTTGGGCCTGAATCCGGGCATTCAGGTTGATGTCTATAACGAGCCCTTTACCTCAGGCAACGCGATGCGGATCGCAACCGGTTACGACCTCATCATCGATGGAACGGATAATTTCCCCACTCGCTACCTGAGTAATGATGTGGCTGTTTTCCTCGGTATTCCTAACATTTATGGCTCCATCTTCCGTTTTGACGGGCAGGCCAGCGTTTTCTATGCCAAAGAAGGACCCTGTTATCGCTGTCTTTTCCCCGAGCCACCCCCACCCGGGCTGGTTCCATCCTGCGCAGAGGGAGGTGTGCTGGGCATTCTGCCGGGCACAATAGGCACTATTCAGGCTACCGAGGCGATCAAAGTACTCCTGGGGATCGGCTCACCCTTGATTGGGAAATTATTACTCTACAATGCTTTGGATATGTCTTTTGACTTTGTCAAACTAAAGAAAAATCCTGCCTGCACGGTTTGCGGAACCAACCCGACAGTGACCGAATTGATCGACTACGAAGAATTTTGTGGAGTTCCCGGTCACGATACTGGCGGAAGTATAGAATCTGATTGGGATATCACTCCAGAAGAATTGGTTGAGGAGATCAAGCTCTCTTCGCCTCGTCTGATCGACGTCCGCGAACCGCACGAGTTGGCGATCTCAGTAATGCCAGGGGTAGAGAATCTGCCTCTTGGCCAGATAGCAAGCCGCATGTCCGAATTTGATTCGGCACAGGAAATGGTTTTGATCTGCAAATCAGGTCAGCGATCCATGAGAGCGCTTGAACTCTTTCTTGGCGCAGGCTTTCGCAAGGTCAAAAATTTGCAGGGCGGAATGAACGCCTGGGCGAAGGATGTCGATCCCAGCTTACCGATCTATTAAATTGTGCTTTCGCATTTCAAAAATCCTTGTCCCAATGCGCTGCGTTGCTGCCAGAAAAAAGGAATAGTATTCAAAAAAGCCCTTTCTCATTTGAAGAAATGGGCTCTTTTTTTGTTAGAATAGGTGAATACCCTGCCAAAGGAGCATTCCTTGTCTGATTCGAAACCTTCCACACTGCGCCTGCTTTCGGCGATCAGTATCGCAATACTCGCCGTCTCAACATCCTCGGTTTTTATTCGTTACGCTCAGGAAGAAGCTCCCTCCCTTGTGATCGCAGCCTCCCGACTTTTACTGGCAAGCATCTTTCTTGCACCTCCTGCCCTCATTCGCCATCGTGACGAGTTACGCCGACTTAATCGCAAAGAACTCCTGCTCGGATTGCTCTCAGGTATCTTTCTCGCAGTTCACTTTGCAACCTGGATCACCTCCCTCGAATATACGACCATCACCAATTCGGTCGTTCTGGTCAGCACATCCCCGCTTTGGGTAGCGCTGATCGCACCGATCTTCCTCAAGGAAAAACTGACTAAAACAGTGATTATCGGTATGTTGTTAACGCTTTTCGGCGGGACATTGATCGCGTTTAGCGATAACTGTGCCTGGGATGGCGGATTCCACTGCGCACCACTGTCTGGATTTGGACAGGCTGAGGCCTCCTATGGCAATTTTCTGGCCCTGGCAGGGGCCTGGGCCATTGCAGGCTATTTGCTGATCGGGCGGCGACTTCGCGCCAATATGTCTTTGATCCCCTATATTTTCCTGGTCTATGGAATGGCAGCAATGGTCATGCTCGTCATCCTGATTATTTCCGGTCAATCGCTCCTCGGCTATTCTCCAACCACCTATCTCTGGCTGCTGCTGATCGCAGTTTTCCCCCAACTGATCGGTCACTCGACCTATAATTGGGCTCTGCGTTATCTGCCTGTTGCGCTGGTGGCGGTCACAACCCTCGGTGAACCGATCGGATCGAGCATACTGGCGTTTGTCATCCTGAAGGAAATCCCCACTTCATTACAGATTATTGGCGGGTTGCTGATCCTGGCTGGAATATATGTGACTTCGAAAAAGAGTAGCGGATAGATATAATAAAGGCCCCGATCCTTCGAAAGGAACGGGGTCTTTGTGCAAACAAAAAAGTTCTAACGATTGGACTTTTTATTCAACTCCCGCAATTTTTCCAATAATCCATCATTTAATGCATCATCTCTCATCCGCCAGGACCAATTCCCTCCTGTTGTGCCGGGGTAATTCATCCGCGCTTCTGTGCCCAGGCTTAGGAGATCCTGCATCGGAGCCAGGGCTAAATTCGCATTGGAATTCCACACGGAACGGATCAAATCCCAGGGGATATCACTGCCATCCACACCCATGTATTCTCGCGCAAAATCCCGCTCCTGCTCAGTTGTAGTCTGATACCACCCGAGCGTGGTGTCATTATCATGCGTGCCGGTATAGGCAACACAGTTTTCCGGATAATGATGTGGCAGGAATGGATTATCAATATCAGAAAAGGCAAATTGGAGAATTTTCATACCAGGCAGTTCAAATTGATCACGCAATTCAAATACATCCGGGGTGATCTCACCCAAATCTTCAGCGATGATGGGCAAACTCCCTAACTCTGCCTGGAGAGCGTTTAAAAAATCAGCTCCGGGGCCCGGCATCCAGCGCCCAAATTCAGCCGTCAGGTTTTCAGCGGGAATTTCCCAGTAGCCAGCGAAGCCCCGAAAATGATCAAGACGAACGATATCAACCATGTTGAGAATTGCACGAAAACGCTTGATCCACCAGGCATATCCTAATTCTTTATGTTTGCCCCAGTCAAAGAGCGGATTCCCCCACAACTGACCGGTCTCTGAAAAATAATCCGGAGGGACCCCTGCAACCACCGTCGGTTTTTTATCCTCATCAAGGTGAAAGAGGTCAGGATTGCTCCAGACATCTGCACTATCGTAAGCGACAAAGATGGGGATATCGCCAATGATCTGAATGTCCTTTTTCTTTGCATAGGCGTGCAAGGCATCCCATTGGCGGAAAAAGATAAATTGATAAAAGGTGTATCGAGCAATGGATGATCTTAATTTTTCTTTTACTGATTTGATGGCAGCTTTTTCACGATTGCGTAAATCTTCAGGCCACTCTGCCCATGATCTCCCACCATGCGATTCCTTAATTGCCATAAAGAGGGCATAATCCTCCACCCAATCGGAGTTGCTGGCACAGAAAATATCATAATCCTGCCGGATTTTTGTTTTAGCGGTAGCAAGCCCTTGGCCGTGGGAGAAGCGGATAAATGCTCGCTCGAGGAGATTCAGCTTCCATCCGATCACCCGCCCAAAATCAACCTTTCCATCCGGGAAACCAGGATCTTCCTGTAAATCATTCGGATGGAGAAGGTCATCTTTGAGGAGCAGATCGGGGCTGATCAGATAGGGATTTCCTGCAAATGCAGAGAAGGACTGGTATGGGGAATCGCCGTAGCCAGTGGGACCAAGGGGCAGGACTTGCCAGAGTTTAGACCCTGCACTATCAAGGAAATCGATAAAACGATAGGCCTGAGGGCCAAGATCGCCAATTCCGTAAGGTCCGGGGAGGCTGGTGGGGTGCAAAATGATGCCAGAACTGCGTTTAAATTGCATGACTTGTATTATGAAAGGAGGCTTATATAAAGGGCCGCGTATTGCTTTGCAGAATTGGCCCATGAAAAATCCTGTGCCATCCCATTTCGCTGTATATCCTGCCAATCTCCATGATTCGTAAAAATTCCCAATGCCTCACGAATAGAGGCAAGGAAATCTTTTGTGGTTGCCTTTTCAAAGATAAAGCCTGTTTCACCATGGTTCACTGTATCCTTCAGACCTCCTGTATTCCGAACAATGGGGACTGAGCCATAGCGCATGGCTATCATTTGCGAAAGCCCACAGGGTTCGTAACGGGAAGGCATCAGAAAAATATCGCTACCGGCATAAATCTTTCTGGCAAGTTTACCGTCATAGCGAATTTCGACTTTAACACGCTCTGGCATTCTTTTTTCAAGACGCCTGGCCTTTTTTTCCAGAAGGGGGTCACCTGTCCCAAGGATGACAGCTTGCCAGGGAGTATTTTTTAGCTTGGCGAGAGCATTAAGAACAAGATCAATTCCTTTTTGATTTTCCAACCGTGAAACCACGCCAAAAAGCGGGATCTTTTCATCGATCTTCAATCCCATCAGCTTTTGAAGGGCAGCTTTGTTTGAGGTACGCTCTTGAAGGGTTTCTGCCGAAAAATTTGTAGCAATCTCAGGGTCTGTTTCCGGATCAAAGCTCTGTGTATCAATACCATTAATGATGCCGGTCAGTGACTCTTCGTGGATGGTCAGAAAATTCTCCAACCCAGCCCCCAACTGCGGCGTAAGCATTTCCCTTGCATAGGTCTGTGAAACCGCGACTATTTTCTGTGAGGCCCACATTCCCAAGGGCAAAGGAAGTGTATGTGCCCAATCAGGCAGATCTGTTTGGGCCAAAGCTTGCCCGTAAGCTGCCAATCGCCCGGTCACATCCGGTCCCATAAAAGGCAGATTATGAACAGTAAGCACTGATTTTGTTTGATGCAACTCCCCTTCCCAGCGCTTTAGTTGCAGGGCATAAGCAGCCAAGCCAGTATGCCAATCATTGGCATGCAAGATATCCGGCTCCCAATCCAGGTGGTTGAGCATTTCCAATGCTGCCAATGAAAAGAAGGTATACTTTTCGCCATCCAGGGAAGGATTTGATGAATATACCGAAGCACTTTCGGTAATCGGATCTCCTGCGATGAAATATACCGGTAAACTGCCCAAGCGGGTTTCATAGACTTCGGCGATTAGTTCGGTTCCCTCTCGCATGATCGGAAAGCTCACCACCGGACGCAAGGTCGCAGATTGAGTGCTAATGACTGCGTGTAAAGGAATTGCCAGACGCACATCCAGCTTGACATCGTCGTTCTCTTCATCAGAAAGAGCTCGCAATGCTTGCGGTAATGCCCCGGCTACATCAGCCAAACCACCGATCTTCACAAAGGGCATTGCTTCTGCCGCAAGAAAAAGAACCTTGATTGTTTTTGTCATGGGCCTATTTTACTCTGAAAAGGATCTTTTGAAGAATACCCTATCTGAATTCACATCATGATTAAACTAAATTTGCCATCCGAACTTCCCAAAGCCGCAGACAAGCGGATTGCCCTGCGCGTCACACCTGCTGCGGAGCGCGCCCTCCGCCAGGGGCATCCCTGGCTTTTTGATCAGGCTATCATCCATCAGAGTCATCAAGGCAATGCCGGGGATTTGGCAGTTATTTTCGACAAAAAACGTCGTTTTCTCGCCATCGGACTTTACGATCCAGAAGCGATGATACGGGTCCGCATCCTGCAGCACCTCAAACCTGCTTCCATTAACGTTGATTGGTTCAAAGCCAGACTGGAGGCCGCATCCCAACTGCGCGCCCCCCTGAGCAATTCACCGCCTAATAAATTGACCAATGCGTACAGACTCGTTCACGGAGAAAATGACGGGGTTCCGGGACTGATCGTCGACCGTTATCACGACATCGCGGTCATAAAAATCTACACTTCAGCCTGGATTCCTCATTTGAAAAATGTGGTATCTGCCTTGGAAGATATCTTCCCTTTTAAAAGTGTTGTTCTTCGTCTAGGAGGAGGCGTGAAGGAAAATGAATACAACCTTCGAGACGGTATGACCCTTGTTGGCAAGCAGACAGATCAGCCGTTGACCTTCCATGAAAATGGGTTGCAATTTGAAGTAGATCCCGTGCATGGGCAGAAGACAGGATTTTTTCTCGACCAACGTGAAAATCGTGCACGCGTAGAAAAGTTGGCCAAGGGAAAAAGCGTCCTGAATGCATTTTCGTATACAGGCGGATTTTCAGTATACGCGGCCAGAGGGGGGGCGAAATTTGTGGTTAGCCTGGATGCAAGCAAACCTGCCCTCGAAGCAGCTGTGCGAAATTTCAATTTAAATCTCCCCCCTCCAACTCCCTCCGTTGGACAAGGGGAGAATTTGCTCCTCCCCAGCGAGCGGGGGAGGCCAGGTGCGGGCGCAAGCGTCCACGAGTGCGTGAACGGTGATGCCTTTGAAGAGATGACACAAATGAAAAAGAAGGGGCATCAATTTGAAATGGTCATCATTGATCCCCCATCCTTCGCTAAAAAAGAATCCCAGATTGAGGGCGCAATTTCAGCTTACAAAAAATTAACCCGGCTTGGGTTGAGCATCCTCGAACCAGGTGGAATTCTCGTCCAGGCATCCTGCTCCAGCCGTGTGGATGCTGAGACATTTTTCGGGGCAGTCAATCAGGCTGCTATTCAGGTCAGACGCCCGCTAAAAGAGATTGAACGCAGCGGGCATGCACTCGATCACCCGGTCACCTTTCGCGAGGGGGAATATTTAAAATGTTTATTTGCGTTTGCACCATAACAGGTTCGTTAATAGGATTAATTAATTTATCTGGCTGCCTCTGCCATAATAATTTCTAATCCAGGACTTACGCAAAATACCTTTTTTCTCGCTGCGTTGTAGCTTGTCTACAATACCCCAACGCAGAGCATTGGGACTAGGACTATAAAAATGCGTAAGTCCTATAATCATCTCTTTTACAAATCGATTCCAGTGCTTCTTCTTGCCCTTGATTGCTAATTTTTGTTTAGTATATATGACCAATCAGGCAGGGACTGGAGACACGATGAGCATCCCCCCAAAAACCACCTTTGGGCGAGTTTCTTTACCAAATACGAACTTACACTATATGAAGGTCTGTAGCGGCCCACCTCTGGTAATTGTTCCCGCTACAATCTCCGTGATCAGACAGTGGGAATCTCTGGCTCAATTCATGGGACAACGCTACACCACATATTTTTTCGAATTGCCCGGGCATGGTGATTCTTCCCCATACCCTGAGAAATTCGAAAGTTATTTGGTTCCTCAAACCGTAGCCAATTTCATGGACGCAATGGGACATGAGACCTTTAACCTGATGGGGTTTTCGTTCGGCGGATTGCTCGCCATGCGAACGCTTGAGGTACTGCAAGACCGCATCGATAATGTTATTCTGCTCGCCCCTTGCGTAAGCACCAGGGCATTACTCTATTCTTCCAGGAGACAATGGTGGATCAGGCACTTTTTCATAACACTCAAATCGCCAAAAATGCAAAAATACTTGCTCCAAATATTGGATTCCTGTCTCTTTGATCAACTCCTTTACTCGTTATTTAGCAGAGTTGGCAATTTCGACAAACAGATCTTACAAACCAGAGACGCCCTAAGAATATCGCAGTCCACATTGGACGTGCTCGCGTATACGGTGCAGGAAATCTTATCTGTTGATTATTGTTATTCAGATAAACCATTTAGCCAAAGATGATTTTTTGGGATGTCGATCTATGACGACCTGCTTGATTACGATACAACTCTTGGAGTCGTTAAAGATCACTTCGACGATCTGACGGTTCAGTATTTCACTCTGCCTTATCATCAGCCCCCCGTAACCCCGACCTATGAATGGCAAAAAGATAAATTCGGTGGTTTCCTGGAAATATTACCCGCATGAGCCTCATTGCCAATCCCGGACCACGTTTCACTTGTAATTGTCTATCGTATATGCAATAATTTATTCAGGTAATTTCAAGCATAAGGAGGTACCAATGCCACAAGCAGGGATTCACAGTATGGTAGGGATGGCTATCCGAAAATGGACACCAACCCGAAAATGGCTCATGTTGGGCATCGTTTTGGGCAATCTTCTCCCAGACGCCGACAATTTCGCTGTTGCAGCAGCAACCCTCACGGGGAAATCGACCGAGGGCTTACATCGTACCCTCACGCATAGTTTGTTTTTTGTTGCAGCGATCATTCTTGTTTTTTACATTGTTGCCTGGGCATCAAAACGCTCCGAATGGGGCAACCTGGGACTGGGGCTGGGCATCGGTGTCCTTATGCACATCCTGCTGGATTTGCTCATCTGGTTCAACGGCGTTGAGATCCTTTGGCCGCTACCCTCATGGGTGAACCTGTGGACCAACGTCACGCCACCCGAATGGTGGAGCAAATTAATGATGCCGACCGAAAATCTGTTTTTCGCTCTTTTCTTTCTTCTTCTTGCTTCAACCGCTCGAAAGCGAAACACGGACAGCGACTATCTTTCCAAATTACGGATATGGACATGGGTGCAAGGAATACTTTTCCTTGTGTTCCTCGTCATGGTTTACACGATGCAATCGGGCTTCATGACCATCTTCGGGGCCATTTACCTGCTATCTCTTGGGTTGGCCTTTGGCGTCACCATTCGGATGCGCAAGACCGTCGAAGCAATGGCATAGTCAAACAAAAAATAGCATCCAAAAATGAATGGTTGGAGGCTTTTCACACTCAGATATCAAAACTCTCAGTAGGAGGAATCTATGAACGTGTTACAGGAATTTGGGATCGCGTTGATCCAATCACTGCAAACACTTAGTCCAGCACTTGATATCCCCATGAACATCTTCACCTTTATGGGAACAATCGAATTCTATATGGTCTTTATCACCTTAATATATTGGGTTATTAATGCCCAACTCGGTTTTCGGGTTTTCATGATCCTCCTCACCACAGATATTTTTGCCTCAGCCTTCAAGCAGCTCTTACACCAACCCCGCCCATACTGGGTCGGTGATGTAAAAGGGTTGGGGATGGAAGAATCCTACGGAATCCCTTCCTCACATGCCAGCGATTCGCTTTCCGTTTGGGGATATCTGGCATACCGGACCAAAAAGCGCTGGCTGTGGATCACGGCTGTCTTATTAATTTTCTTGATTGCATTCTCGCGGCTGTATTTGGGCGTCCACTTCCCTCACGATATTCTTTTCGGATGGGCGATTGGTCTGATGGTTCTACTGTTTTTCATTAATTATGAAAAGACATTTACGAACTGGATCAGATCACACAGTATCCAATTTCAGATCTGGTATTCATTTTTCGTCTCACTGATTTTCATTGCCATTGGATATATCGTTCAGGCGCTGATCGCCGAGTCAACCGACCCATCAGCCTGGTACCATCTGTCAACAGAGGCCAGGTCCCTGACGCATTATTTCACCCTGGCAGGTGCATTTTTCGGCGCCGCAGCTGGATATGCTCTGATGAAGGTCCATGCCCCCTTTAAAGTAGCTGGTTCTGGTCTGCAGCGTACCGGCAGATATCTGGTCGGGATCATCGGTGTCTTCGCCCTTTTGTACGGCCTTGATCCGCTTTTCAGCCTGATCGCGGCAGATGAAACCAGCATTGGCTATTTCCTCCGCTATATCCGCTACGGAGTCACTACCTTATGGGTCATATTTGGTGCGCCGTGGGTATTCCTGAAACTGAACCTGGCTGCCAGCCAACTGGATACACGGCACAGACATTAAAATAGGTGGTTCAAACTCTGGACATCCTTACTCCTGAAAACGCGAATCTGCCTCGTTCCAGATAAACGTCCCCGCTTGCAAATCACGGAGAGCTTCCTGGAGTTCTTCGCGCGTATTCATCACGAAAGGCCCGTAAGGGGCAATCGGTTCCCTGAAGGGCGCTCCCGCAATCAACATTAAACGGAGTGAAGAATTTGTAGTTCTGGCCTGAAACCCTTCATCATCGTTAAAAAAAACCATGCTGGTCGCAACGACCGGTGTTTCGTCCGCGCCGATCAGACCGCTCCCTTCGAAAACGTAAGCTATCACGGTGTGCCCGCTAGGGACAGGATAATTAAATTGGGAAACGGGAGCAAGCCCAACGTCAAGGTAAATAGGGTCGGCGGCGATATCTGCGACCGGACCACGAGTCCCATCAATCTCTCCGGCAACGATACGGATGGTCGCCCCATCTTTCTCAACGGTCGGGATATTGGCAGCGGTCAGGCTGCGATATTTTGGGCGGCTCCACTTCTGATTTGAAGGAAGATTAACCCAAAGCTGAAATCCATAAATATTGCCACTCGGGCCGCGACGGGGCATTTCCTCATGCATGATTCCGCCACCAGAGGTCATCCACTGTACATCTCCCGGGCCGATCAGGTCCTCGTTGCCGAGACTGTCACGGTGATTGACAGAGCCTTCGAGCATATAGGTTACGGTTTCGATGCCTCGATGGGGGTGCATCGGAAAGCCAGTTGGCGGTCCTTCTGCAGGTTTGTTGAAGGCAAAGTGATCGAAAAGCAGGAAGGGATCGTGGAGGTTGGACGCCTGTGGAGAAATTGAGCGACGAAGCAGCACGCCTGCACCCTCCATCGCCATTTGCGGCTCAATAATTTCTTTGACAATACGGGAGTTTTTCATAGGATTCCTTTAAAGATAATTTTCTTAATCCTACCATTATTGTCTTAATATTTGATATGAATTTTTTGTATTTTCAATATTGATTATGGTGCAATCTTTACAGGGTTTTGTTTCCTGCCAAGCAAACCCAAAGAGATGTTCATTACGACCAGGAAGACCAGAACTGCTCCAAATCCCGCTTGTATTCCCAGCCAATCGCTGGTAAGACCAATGACCCAAGGGCCCAGCATACCGCCAAGCCCAGCGAAGGTAAAAAGCAAGCCCAGGATCGTACCGACGTTTTCCTGATATAGATCGGAGACTGCGGCTGTGAACGTTGGGAATATGATGGAAAAGAAGAACCCGGCCAGAGGCAGGAAAACTGCCAGCCCGACCGAAGCAAAAGTACCAATGGCGACACAGATCAAAGCTGCCAGCCCAGCGAACAACATGCTTGTGAGATAGCCTACGCGAGCAACAAGGAAGCTCCCGATAAAACGTCCTGCGGTGATCGTACCAAAGAATAGGGCCAGATAGAACGTGCTTTGGGATACAGATTGAGACTTGGCATTCTGCAGAAATTCTACAAGCCAGGCGCCAATGCCGATCTCAGCTGCTACGTATGCGATCATCCCTGTATAGAACAAGATCATCTCATGGGAAAAAGCCGATTTCCCCAATTCCCTGAAATCCAGTTTGTTGCTTTGATTGTTGTTTGTACGCGGATATTTGACGATCAGGAAATAGATCAACACCAGCAGAACCAAACCCAATCCAAATTGATAGATGCTGCGCCATGAAAAGCCTGCCACCAACAACTGACCTGCGAATAATGGCGCGACCATGGAGCCTATCCCGTGGAAGAATGCCAGGAGATTGAGATAGCGCCCTTTATCTTCGCGATGGACATCGACAATGATGAGATTTGCCCCGACCTCCAATGCACCCAACCCTAATCCCATGATGAACATTGCCACGATCAATGCCCAAAACGTACTTGCAGTACTGTACCCAAACATACCGATCAGTAAACTGCCACAGGCCAGGTAAATGACGATCTTTTTTCCAGCTAAATCTGTTAAGGGGCCGGTAATTAAAGTTGCGATCAAAAACCCCAAATAGGATGCCAGTAATATTGTGCCCCCAAGTGCATAGCCGAACCCTAAATCGTCCAGCAAAACCGGGAATGTGGCCCCTTTCAGATTATCGGAGAAGCCAAAAAGGAAAAAGGCCAGGAACGCGCCTAAAGTAATGGCCCTGACGAACCTGGGTGAAATTGGTTTTGCGTCCATATTGCGCGATGTCCTTATCGATGTTCCCCTACTTTGGGATTTGAAGAAAAGTATACCCGCTATGGGATTTTTCTTTTTTCCATCTCCAACAATAATTGTGGTATTTGCCCTACATAATTGGGATCGTTTTCAGACACATCAGCCTTCAGAATTTTTTCAGGTGGGAGATTATTAAGCCATTCCTCCAGATAAGTTTTTAGCAATCCTGCATCATCCGAGGTAGCAATGTTGATCCGCTCTCGTTTTGCTAGTCGTTGGCGAATGACCTCCACTGAGGCAGTCATGTAAATAACTAACTCTGGTGGAGGGAGGGCAGCCCGAAGTTGATTGTAAAGCCGTTTGCAGAGATCAAACTCTTCATCATTGAGATAGCCGCGCTTGTGAAAAAGACGTGCGAAACCATGGAAATCAACATCCAAACCACCGTCAATCAGTGCAGGTCTCGGCTCAGCACGCAAGCTGCGTTCCTGCTCAGCGCGTAACAAAAAATAATCAATCTGATTATGTAACGCGAATCTCTTATCCTGATCGAAAAGCTGCTGAAAAGGGCGTTCTTCATGCTGTTCGTAGCCGGTCGCAAATTCGCCAGATTCAGCGAGCGCTTTAACCAGCGTTGTTTTCCCGACTCCACTCGCACCGACTATGGCAATCAATTTTCCCATAAAAAATTATTCAGTATAAAAGGCGATCCCAATGGTCCCCGGGCCAACGTGCGTACCTACGACAGGACTAACATCAGCACGCAAGATATTGGTCACACCAAATTGATCCCTGAGCTGATCGGCGACCGCATCTGCCTCATCTGCATTATCTATATCAGCAACTGCTGCCTCAACAATTTTCTTTCCCCCGAGTCTTTCCTGGATGATCTCGTAGACTCGCTCGATGGCTTTGCTTTTAGTCCTCGCTTGAGACAGAGGTCTGATTTCGCCGTCTTCAAATTGCAGGATCGGTTTGATCTTTAGCGCAGTTCCCATCAAGCGTTTGCCACGGCTGATCCTGCCACCTTTATGTAGATATTCCAGGGTATCAACGATAAAAATGAATTGAATCTTTGATTTCATTGCCTCCGCGGCTGCAACAACCCCCTCAACTGATTTTCCCTCGGCTGCCGCTCTGGCTGCGGCCAATACAGCAAAGCCCAACCCCATAGATGAGTTTAACGAGTCAACAATTGGAATTGAGAGTTCAGGCAATTCACTGACGGCGGTCCGTGCGCTGGCAATTGTGCCACTGAGTTTCGAGGAAACCAATACGCTCACGATCTGGTCTGAATTTTCCGCAACCGATCTGTAGAAATTCTCAAACTCCATTGCGGAAGGCTGGGAAGAGGTCGGGAGCGTATTAGATTCTTTCAATCGCCTATAAAATTCGGCAGGCTGAATATCGATCCCATCTTGAAGATTTTCCTCGCCCCATATTAGCCAAAGAGGAATAACTGCAATATCAAGTCCTTTGGTTGCGGATTCGGGAATATAGGAAGAACTGTCTGTAACAATCGTGATCTTTGCTTTGCCCATCATCACCTCCACGGCATTAGTGAGACAAACTACTAAAAGTATTATATAAAATCATCCCTTGAAAAACAATGGTCATTTATAAATCTCCCTTGGTATAATACAGCCCATTACATTTCAAATATGGAGCTTTCATGACAGAAAGAAAATATACTGGCGCGCAGATCCGCCAAGAATTTATTGATTTTTTTGATGAGCATCAACATACCTTTGTGCCTTCGTCCTCGCTTGTCCCGGGGGGCGATGCCACCTTGCTATTTACCAACGCCGGAATGGTCCAGTTCAAGGATGTCTTTCTCGGCACCGATAAACGCCCTTATACCCGGGCAGTCAACTCGCAAAAGGTCATGCGCGTGGCTGGCAAACATAACGATCTCGAGGATGTTGGTCGGGATGATACTCACCATACCTTTTTTGAAATGCTCGGTAATTGGTCATTTGGCGACTATTACAAAAAAGAAGCTATCGAATGGGCCTGGCAACTGCTGACGGAAGTTTGGAAGCTCCCAAAAGAAAATCTGTATGCCACTGTTTTCAAGGACGAAAAGGGTGAAATCCCCGCTGACGAAGAAGCGGCAGGATATTGGCAGGAGCAGCCCGGTTTTGATTCTTCCCGACTTTTTTATATGGGACGTAAAGATAATTTCTGGGAAATGGCTGATACCGGCCCCTGCGGACCTTGCTCAGAGATCCATATCGACTTGCGTCCGGAAGAGGGGGATGTCACAGAAGAAATTTTGGATACAGACCGCTTCATCGAATTGTGGAACCTCGTTTTTATCCAATATAATCGACTTGGACCGAACACCCTCGATCCCCTGCCTGCTACCCATGTGGACACAGGGATGGGCTTTGAGCGGATTCTCGCCGTCCTTCAGGGTGTAGACTCAAATTATAAAACCGATATCTTTGCTGGAGCGCTGGCAGCCATCCGCAAAATGACGGGGGACGATGAAGAGGCCATGCTGGCAAACTTCACCCCCTATCGTGTGATCGCAGATCATGCCCGTACGGCCGCCTTCCTGATCGCGGATGGCGTGGTTCCCGGAAATATCGGCCGCAATTATGTCTGCCGGATGATCATCCGACGAGCGGCCCGTTTTGGGGGCAAACTCAATTTAGTGGAACCGTTCCTCGCCAGGGTTGCCGATGCTATTGTGGATACCTATGGGGAGTTTTATCCGGAACTCGAGAATAACCGTCAGACGATCCTCGACAATCTGACCCGCGAAGAACTTCGTTTTGCGAAGACGGTTGAGAGCGGAACAGCCTATCTGGATGATTTGCTGGATGGTTTGAAAAAAAGCGGAGAGAAGGTATTGGCCGGGGATAAAGCCTTTAATCTTTATGCCACCTATGGCCTGCCCTTTGAGATCACCCGTGATATTGCCAAGGAAAAAGATCTTGATGTGGATGAGAACGGTTTCCGTACAGCGATGGACGAACATCGGATCGCATCCGGTGGTGGCAAAGCCATGGGTGCCCTCGGCGGCGAGGATGCCGAGATGTATGCCAATCTTGTTGCTGAGTTAAAAGAAAAAGACAAATTGGGTGTAGATGGCGTTCTCTATGATCCTTATACGAAACTAAAAGTAGAAGCTGAAATTCTCTCCCTGGTGGTGGACGGAACCCCCGTCGTATCGGCAAATGTTGGGGATATGGTCGAAGTAGTGCTGCCCGAGACCGGATTCTACGTGGAAAGCGGCGGGCAAGTTGGGGATACGGGCGATATCGTCGGCGCGGATTGGCGGATTGAAATCACGTCCCTGAGAAAGCCCTCACCAGGATTAATCGTCCATGTAGGTGAGGTGGAAAGCGGCATTCCCAAAGTTGGGGATCTGGCGACTGCGACTGTTGACCAGTCGCGCCGCAAAGATATCATGCGCAACCACACTGCCACGCATCTGCTTCATGCTGCCTTGGATGCTGTGCTGGGCAGTCATGCACGACAGGCTGGTTCACTGGTTGCACCGGATCGTCTCCGTTTCGATTTTACCCATCCTGAAGCTCTGACGGGGGATGAGATTGAAAAAATAGAACGCTATGTAAACGAGCGGGTGCTCGAAGATCATTTCCTGGAGATCGAGACCAAATCGCTCCAGGAGGCGATGGATGGCGGGGCAACCGCCCTCTTTGGCGAGAAATATGGTGAAACCGTCCGCAATATCAAAATGGGCGCGGATCCTTCGACAGGCTCAGGAGATGTTTTCTCGAATGAATTATGCGGAGGTACGCACTGCAAAAGCAGCGGCGAGGTGGGCACCTTTATCCTCACCAGCGAAGGCAGTGCAGCAGCCGGGATTCGCCGGATCGAGGCGATCACCGGTCGGACGTCCTATGATCTGATCCAGAAGCGATTCCGCGTGCTCAATCAGGCCGCTGCTATGATGGCGACCACACCGGACAAGATGCAGGAACGGGCTGAAATTGCGCTCAGTGAAATGAAAGGGATGCGGCATACGATTGCCCATCTACGTCAGAATTTGGCCGCGATGGATTTCACCCGCGTGCTGGATGAAACTTCCGATGTCGGCGGTGTGGCAGTATTAACGGCAGTACTCAAAGAAGCCAATGTGGAAACACTGCGCCAAATGGCAGACGTGTTCCGTGAGCGCAACCCGCAAAACGCAGTTGCTGTCCTGGCCTGTATCGTGGATGATAAACCGATGCTGATCGCCTCCGTGACCGATGATCTCGTCAAGCGCGGGATCAAGGCCGGCGATCTGGTCAAATTTGTTGCTGCGCCCTTGGGCGGCGGCGGCGGGGGGCGCCCAACACTGGCCCAGGCCGGTGGCAAGGACGCCTCCAAGCTGGATGAGGCTCTCGCTAGCGTTGTTGGCTGGGTGGAAGAAAAACTGAAATAACTTAGCAAAAGTCTGATAGCACAAAGTTATCAGACTTTTTTTGTTGCCTAAACTTGATTTATTTCTGGAATGAGAAGATAGATTTCGTGGAGAATAAAGATGCCTGAAAAAATTGATACCCTCATCACTCACGCTCACCTATTTACCATGCAGGGAGAAGGCGTGGGCTACATCCCAGACGGGGCGGTAGCGATTCAAGGATCTCGAATTTGCGCTATCGGCCCTACATCTGAATTAAAGACTCGTTTTGAGGCCAATGAAATTATCGACGCCAGCGGTTGTGCTGTGCTGCCGGGTCTGATCGACGCTCATATGCATACCTCCTGGGCGGTTGTGCGGGGCGTTGCTCAGGATGTGAGTAATTGGATGCAGGCTGCGCTGGCTCCTTATGCGCGCCATGTCACACCCTCAGCAGCCCTGGCTGGAACTCGACTCAACATCCTGGAAGCCATCAAAGCCGGTACAACCACAATGGGCGATTTCTCCAAACCATATCCCGGTTGGGCAGAGGCCTTCGAAGGGGCTGGTGTTCGCGCCCGGTTAACCCCCACGATCAATGCATTGCCAACAGGCGGTATGGCTGGCCTGAAAATTGGCGAGCTTTATCCCCTCGATCCGGAAGTTGGTCAGCAAGCCATTGACACTGCGATTGCCTTTATCCACGACTGGCATGGTGCGGCGAAAGGGCGTATCACGACCATGCTTGGCCCGCAAGCACCCGACATGATCTCCCGCGATCAACTGCTCCAGGTCAAACGCCTGGCTGAAAAGGAAAATCTGATGCTCCACATGCACGTTGCCCAGGGTGACCGTGAGATCAATCAGATGTTGAAACGTTTTGACCAGCGTACTCCTGAATACTTGAAAGAACTTGGCTATCTGGACGATCAATTGTTGGCCGTCCACCTGACCGAGGCCACCGATGAGGAGGCTGCATTAATCGCCCGAAGTGGTGCAAGAATGGCCTTATGCTCTGGCTCCATTGGGATCATTGACGGGATCGTCCCGCCAGCGTACGCGTTTCGAGAGGCTGGAGGCCTGGTGGCGTTGGGCTCCGATCAGGCTGCCGGCAACAACTGCAATAATATTTTCAATGAGATGAAGTTGACGGCTCTTTTCAATAAGATCAAAGCCCGCGATCCTGAAGTGATGCCAGCCTGGGAAGTACTGCGGATGGCAACCATCGAGGGAGCGCAGGCCATCGGATTGGGTGATCAGATCGGATCGCTGGAAGCAGGCAAAGAAGCAGACCTGATCCTGGTAGATCTGAGTGCTCCCAATCTGACGCCCGTCCTGGAGACGCCGATCCGCACGATCGTGCCAAATCTGGTTTATGGGGGCAGCGGCCAGGAGGTCAAAACCGTATTGGTAGCTGGAGAAATAATCTTGCGAGATGGAAAAGCCCAAAAAATCGATGAGGCCGAAATTTGCTCCACAGCCCAATCTGAGGCCGAGAAGGTAGCCCAAAGAGTTGCGGTTGATCCAATCCACAAAAATATGGCCTTGCTCACGGCGATGAAAAAAGGTCAAATGTAGAATTTTTCCAGGAAAATTGCACAATCTAATCTATGGCAGCCAGCACTACATGAATGAGGCAAACAAAAAGCCTGATATCCACAGAATCGATCTGGATGTCAGGCTTTTTGAATTCCGATTCCATGAAAACTTTGAAGTGATAATGTTCACAAAGTTGACTGAATTGGTGGGATATTGTAGTATGGAAAAGAATATCCATTGATAATAAATTGATAGGTGTTGCCCCTCACTTTATTTGGTAATGAAGGAGATATAGAATGCTTGATTTATATAAATACAAAAAAATAATGTTCTTTTTCATAATTGGATTGATGCTCTCTGCCTGCGGCCCCCCCACACCAACTCCGGATCCAGATGAGCTAGTGGTTGTTGATGAAGTTTCGGTAGATTTAACCTTGGATTGGTATGTGGCCACAGATGGTGACAATGATAATAGCTGCACCACCCCTGCAGAACCCTGCCTGACCCTCGGAGGAGCCTATAGGAAGTCAAGGCCATTTGATCGTATTCACCTGGATACCGGGACCTACGTGGAGAGCGGAACATCCGGGAGTTTGCTGCACCTTTGGAGTACTCAAAATGTCACCGTCATCGGTGAGAGTGCAGCCGACACAATCCTGGACGCTGGAAGTGCGGTAGGGGGTGTATTTCTCGCTGGCACAGCAAAGGTCCGACTTGAAAACCTGACCATTCAAAACACCCGTAGAGGTTCAGCTAGCGGATGTGTAGAGACGCGTGATGATAGTGAAGCCATCCTGGTTAACGTCATCCTGAACAATTGCTTTCGATCAGGTATCACCCATAACAGCACTGGCGTCGATCGGCTTACCAATGTGATTATCCGAAACACCATTGATGAAAATATCGATCCTGATTTTGTTCTCAACGGCTCTGGAATAGATAATGGTGGAGAAATGATCCTGGAGGGGGGAGAGATCTATGGTAACGGAAGTTCAGGTATTTCAAACAGCGGGTTGCTCTTGGCTACCGGAACGGTTATTCGGGACAATCAATCTCATGGCATTGATCATACCGGAACACTGCTCATTCTTGACGACGTCACGATCAGCGGGAATGGCATTTTTGCTCCTCAACGCGCTGGCATTCTTGCCCGGGGCAGCGGTACTATCCGGATCACCGACAGCCGGATAATCGCAAATCTAAATACAGGCATAGTTTTAGGCAGCGGCCAGGAATTGGATCTCGACAGCACCATTATCAGGGATCATTCTAGTATGGGATTAAATTTGAGAGCCGGCAGCCATTCAATCATTACCAATTCCACGATCCAAAATAATGGCCTGAGATTAAATCCAAGAGCTGATCCATCTAATCCTAGTGCTATTTATAACGAAGGTACCCTTTTATTGACCCTCAGCAAGGTGCTTGATAATAGATATGGGGGGCTGGTTAACGCCGCTTCGGGTCGTGTCTACATCAGTAAAAGTGAGCTTTCCGGGAATCTGGGTGATGAACCTGCGGTGAATAACCACGGCGATACCAGTTACCTTCAGATTACCCAATCCTTAATTGCCAATAATCAGACAGGTGATCGTGCAGCTGTCGTAAACAATAATGGCATAGCAAGAATTTTAACCACCACGATCAGTAATAATTCAGGCACGGGATTGGCGTTGGGTTGGGATAATACAACCAGCTTCATAAGTTATTCAACGATCGTTGAAAATGGCGGCAATGGTATTTGGCCAGGAAGGTTTCCTGTCGACAATACGATTATCGCCAATAACACCACCGGGCAGTGTATAGCGTCGATTCCCATTGGCGGAGGTACGGTTACTGGCACGAATATAGACACAGATGGCTCATGCGGTTTTCCTGCGGCAAGCACCTACACAAGCGCTGCACTCCTTTTAGGACCCTTAGCTGATAACGGCGGCCCTTCCAGAACTCATGCTCTACTCGATGGTAGTCCTGCCATTGATGCAGCTGTTGGCCGGTGTTTGCCGGAAGACCAGCGAGGCGAGCTGCGTCCTGGCGGTACCTCCTGCGATTCGGGTGCCTACGAAGATCCAATTGGTTTACCCCCATCCGTTGCTTCTGAGACTCCCGAGCTGACCGCCACCAAAAATGCCAACTGCCGCTATGGACCAGGCACAGCCTACGATATCGCAGATACCCTCTTTGAAGGCCAGACCGCCTTGGTCCTGGCACGAAATCAGGGCAATACCTGGTTTCAGATAGCGGGGCCCTCTTTCGGGACAGATTGCTGGGTATCGTATGTAACTGTGGAAACCAGCGGCGCGGTTGACACGGCACCCATTGGCACCGGGCCTGCACTGCCAGATGCGCCACCCGCCTCGCCTCAAGGCTGCTTTGTGTACGATCAAAATCAGGCTTCGGTCTGCACTGTTCCCTGTCCATCCAATCCCCAGCCTGGAGGGGTCTGCACACCTTAGAACATGTACTTTCTTTTTTTACGTAAAAGGTCTGGACATAGAAAACTCCAGACCTTTACCTTTCAACATATTAAATAATTAAGGATTTTTCAAAACAAAATCGTAACTACTCAGGTATGTCTTTGCGAGGCAGTATTATCGCCGAAGCAATCTCCCAGTCAGTCTTGGAGACTGCCGCGTCGCAAACGCGTACTCCTCGCAGAGACATTTCTGGAGATGCTGAGTAAATACATATCCTCATATAATAAGCGCGATAACAATTTCCAGGTCCCATGCTATACTCACTTGAAAATTCCCACATCGTATAAGGTGATGTAAATGGATCTATCCCTGATTTTTCAAATTATTTCCAACGCCTCTATCATTGTAGGCATTCTCTTTGGTCTGCTAAACCTGCGAAACTTCCGGGCCATGCGCAAACGTGAGAGCACTATCCTGATGCTTAATTCCTTTCAGACCAGCGAATTTGTACGCGGGCTTCTCCTGATCCTTAATTTGCCAGATGATATTGACAATCAGTATATCGACAACTTACCTAAAGATGAATATATTGCCATTTATATGGTTGTTGGTACCTGGGAGCGGCTGGGAATTCTCGTTTATCGCCGGGAGGTAGACCTGGATTTATTTGACGACGCATACAGCGGACCGGTAATTCAATCCTGGCAAAAACTGGAGAGCTACATCCGGGATTTCCGTGCACGCCTGGATCGCGATACGGCTTTTGAATGGTTCCAATGGCTTGCTGAGCGGATGAAGGAGCGGGAGGAAGATGAACAACCCATCCCTGCCTATGAGGCTTATCGGGACTGGAAATATACCGTTAAATAATCTAATGCCGATCGGGGACAGTGTAAATCAACGGTAGACTGACCAATGTAACAACATATTTTACGATCAAATTGAAAGTAAAGATTTGCCAAACGATATTCCAGGGAAGGGTCAAAAAGTGATTTTCTAACCCTGGCAGGGCGCCAAAAGCGCCGACTGCGAAAATGATATTATCAATAGGAACGCTGACGCTGTTGCTGAGGAGGACCCGCGCCCATTGATATTTATCCGTGATTTTGGTGACGAACCAATGATAGACCTCTGTATCAACCAATTCGCTGATTACCTCAGCCAAAATTGAAGCAAAAACAATCCGCCAAAGGGGACCCAATATTGCAGAAAACTCAGCCGTTAATCCCCAGTCAGCATCTCCGGGAACGCTGGCCACCCACATCAAATATCCGGCCATAAACAAATTGATCGCGCCAGCTGAAAGAATCAAAACCTGCGTATTCTTCTTCCCTAAAACCTTATGCACCACATCTCGAAGCGTAAAAGTGATCGGATAAATAAAAGTTCCCATATCCACCGCAAAACCGGCCACAACGCCAATTTTCAGGCTGGCTATATCAGATAGCATCTGCGCGGCAATATACGCGGCGACTATAATAACCGCGATTTTTGAAAAGTTTTGCACTCTTTTCGAATCTTCAGGATTGGTTTCCGTCATTTCTTTTCTCCAAAACTTTTTCCCTGGCAAGAGCCGCAATCATAACATGAACGGTCTCAGGCTTCAAAAGAAAATTCAAAAGATTAGTGATAAAATCGCCTGAGAAAACCGCATCATAAATTCAATCAAACTGAGGCCCTTATGACCGTCCCTTATTGGGTGCAAGACGCTATTTTTTACCAGATCTTTCCAGATCGTTTCGCCAACGGCGATCCCGGCAACGACCCTCCAAATGTCGAAGAATGGGGCAGCAAGCCCACATTATGGAATTATCAGGGAGGCGATCTGCGCGGCATTATTCAAAAGCTGGATTATCTCCTTGACCTGGGTGTGACTGCCCTGTATTTGAATCCAATTTTCCTCTCCCCCTCGAACCATCGCTACAACACCAGCGATTATTATAAAATCGATCCCAAGCTTGGTAATCGCGCAGACTTCGATGCTCTGGTCGATGCCGTTCACAGCAACGGGATGCGCATCATTATAGATGGCGTGTTCAATCACTGCTCGCGGGGATTTTTCGCATTTGCAGATCTGCTCGAAAATGGAATGCATTCACCATACAAAAACTGGTTTCATGTAAACGACTTCCCGCTTGATGCCTACACGCAAGGAGATGCAGAAAAATACGCCGCCTGGTGGAATTTCAAATCGTTGCCCAAATTCAATACCGACAATCCCCAAGTGAGAGAATATTTACTGGACGTAGCTCTTTACTGGATCGAGGCCGGTGTGGACGGGTGGAGACTGGACGTCCCCAACGAGATCGATGATGACGCCTTTTGGGCCAGCTTCCGCCAAATTGTCAGATCAGTAAACCCAGATGCCTATATCCTCGGTGAGATCTGGGAAGTGGATCCCCGATGGGTGGACGACCAGCATTTTGACGGTTTGATGCACTACCCTGTCCGCAATGCATTGCTTGAGAGCCTCACCGGCCAAATCAACGCCACGCAATTTGGAGACAAGGTCGAATCGTTGCTCCAGGCATATCCCTCAGAAAATATCAGGGCGATGTATCTCCCCCTTGGTTCACATGATACAGAACGTCTTCATTTTAAATTGAATGGAAATCTCGATAAAATAAAACTGGCTTTTCTATTTCAATTTGCTTATCCTGGGGCGCCTGCAATTTACTATGGTGATGAGATCGGGCTGGATGGCGATAAAGATCCCGATTGCCGACGTGCCTTTTCATGGGATCCAAACAACTGGAAAGGCGACCTGCGCCCATGGGTGCAACAACTGATTGCTCTGCGAAAATCCCATCCCGCATTGCGCCGCGGAGAATATTTTCGCTTACTGGCGGATGAAAAAGTCTACGCAATTGCACGGAAGCTTGGCAATGAAAAAATTTTAATTGGATTAAATCTCTCTGATGATATTAAGACCTTTCTCATCCCGGTTGACGCATTATGGGAAGATGGTCAGGAAGTCAAAAATTACCTTAACCACGAAAGTTTAGGGGTTATTAATGGGCAAGTAGAGCTAAAGCTGCTTCCCTGGAGTGGTGTTTTGCTTGGCTAGAGGAGTATGATGCAAAAATTCAACACGCTCGATTCTCTCATTGAAACAATGCTGCAAATGGAAGATGATCTTTTGGCAAATGCAGGCACGCGGGTCGTCATCAGCCGAGGCAACCCCCATGCAAAAGTGTTGGTGGTAGGGGAGGCACCGGGGCCGCAGGAAAATATTCAGGGGGTACCCTTTGTGGGACGAGCAGGGAAGATGCTGGAAAAAATATTTGCCGCTGTGGAATTTGATTCGGAAAAAGATATCTATATCACCAATTCCGTTTTCAGAATGCCACCTGGGGAGGGAGGAAAAACCTTCCGGAAACCTACGACGGAAGAAATCGAACATTATCGTCCTTATGTGCTCGAAATTATACGGCTGGTGGGTGCGCCAATTATTTTACTAACCGGGAATGTTGCCTGTCAATCCATACTCAGAAAAACTGGGATCACCCGATTACGTGGGCAATGGATTGAGATGGATGGACATTGGATCATGCCAATATTTCACCCCTCCTATCTATTGCGAAACCCCTCCAAGGAGCCTGGAGCTCCAAAGTCAATGATGTGGGACGATATAAGGGAGGTCCGCCGCAAGGTAGATACCCTCAATTAAGAGAAGCCTAGGTATTGATGCTTTTGCTTCAGCATGACAAATATATTTTCTCTCTAAATATGCTTTTCATGACCCTGGTGTGCTACTCAAATTTTCCACTTCTTTTATCTATAGTAGGGTTGTATTTATATTATTTTCAACATTTACCTTCAAAAAGCCATCACCATAATAAACTTTTATTTATCATAGACCAGGGTTCACAATTAGTAAATTTCTATCTAGCCACCTGACAGTTTTGCATCAACGGTAGGTACACATCGAAATGTTGAA
>NZ_CEYOSI010000019.1:0-27217 GCF_982879505.1 Candidatus Desulfolinea nitratireducens | reverse complement strand
GGGATCTTGCATCATTTCGCAATGCCTGATGAATTTGGGACGGTGACAGCAAATCCTGCTGCAACCATCCAAGATACTTTTACATTGTCCTCAGCTTTTGAACGCAACTATCTTTTTGTGGAGCAAATGAAGCATTTTCTGGAGGTGGTTCAAGGAACCGCCGAGCCGCGCTGTTCACTGGAAGATGGCGTGCGCGCAGTTGAGTTAGTTTTGACGGCATAAAGATAGTCGTAAAAATAACTATCATTAGTTAAGATTGTGATTAATCTGTAACCATAATGAAAGAAAATAACAATTTAATAACCTCCAAATACAAGTTTGTGATTGCGCCTAAATATATTTTGTTTTTCTTTTTAATCGGCTCATTGGTCGCAGGCTATTTTCTTGCCTCGGACTATGGGATGAGTTGGGATATTCGATATCAAATCATGATGGGGAAGTACAATCAGGAGTATATTTCTTTAGCGAATTTCCTAAATCCACCACCTTTTGAATTAATGGGGCACGACAAATATTATGGACCAATTCACGAAATTCTTATTCAGTCGGTATCAAATTTCTTTCGAAGATATCAACTTGAATTTGCAGAATTACAATTGTATTATTGGATAAATTTTTCTTCCTTCTTGTTAGGCATGTTTTTTTTCTACAACCTCGCCCGAAGATATATGCAGGCTTGGGCTTCGCTTCTTTCTACATTTTTATTGTTTTCTCAGCCTATTCTATTTGGGCACGCATTCATTAACAGCAAGGATATTCCCTTCATGGCTTTTTTAATGGGGAGTATTGTTATCGGGCTTCATATGATCGATCGAATTGAACCATCCCTTGGGTCTTCAGTTATTATCAATAATAAAATAAGTAAATTCGCGATTTTAGAGTGGAAAAAAAATAATTCAAAGAGAAAAAAAATTGCAATAATCTTTGCTTGGGTCTGGAGCGTTACTGTTTTCTTGACTATTATATTTTGGTCTTTTATATCAAAACTGCCAGAACTAGTTGTTGAACAGAGTATGAGGGCGGGAAGCGAAAGAATATCTGGACAATTATTTCTTCGCTTTGCCCAAAATATCGATATATTCTCTCTCGATGCATATGTCCACAAGGCAACAATATTATTTAGTCGCTTCATGACAAGAAGTTTTCTTTTATGCTTTTTTCTATTAGGAATAATTATTATTAGCTTATTGCCCAAGACGATAAATCAAATATGGAACAATTTTTTAAAAGCTTATATCGCTGAAATTTTTTCAAAAACATTTATCAGGGAAACTGCTTCATATTTAATTAATCCTTGGAGCTTTTTGGCAGGAATATTTCTCGGCATAACAACGTCAATTCGAATTGTGGGTCCTGTTGCCGCGGGACTAGTAGGAATGGTAATCTTATGTCGAAAAAAAGAAAAAACACTCGCGCCATTAACTGCTTATTTGTTAATCGGTTCAGCTGTTACCTATCTAATTTGGCCTCTCTTGTGGAGTACGGGGTTTAGTGGGGTTATTCAAGCCATTAGAGTAATGACTGATTTCCCGTGGAAAGGGACAGTGCTATTTAATGGGCAATTTTACTCTGGGGCAGATTTACCATTCAGCTATTTGCCTGCGCTAATTGCAATCCAGCTTACGGAACCTGTTGTGATCGGATTTATTATTGGGATTCCATTTCTAATTTGGCTAAAAACGAAAAAAACAATTTCCGCTCCTAATTTTTGGTTGCTCACTTTTTGGTTCTTATTTCCTCTAATAGGAGTTATGCTCCTACACCCCACAATCTATGATAATTTTAGGCAATTTTTTTTCATTCTTCCTCCTATCTTTATTGTTGTAGGCATTTCTGTAGATTGGCTTTTTGTAAAGATAAATCTAAAGTGGATAAACTCAATGATTGCTTTGGCGATTCTCTTGCCTGGGTTACTTGCTATCACTACTCTGCACCCTTACGAGTATGTTTACTATAATCATTTTGTGGGAGGAGTTGGAGGGGCTTTTCGACAATTTGAAATGGATTATTGGGCAATATCCATAAATGAAGCAACGATATTCATTAATGAAAATGCAATTACTGATGCGAAAATTGTTGTTGGAGGACCCTATCAAAATGTAGAATATTATGCAAGAGAAGATCTTAAGATTTTTGATTTAGATAAAATCAAAGATGATTCCCTTGACGATTATGATTATGCTATCTTATTAACCCGCGGTAATGCAGATTTAGAGTATGCAATAGGTTACCCTACTATATTTCAGGTTGAGCAGAAAGGTGCAGTCTTTGTGGTTGTGCGAGATTTAATTCGGTAATAAAATGGCAAAAATTAAAGAAACCCTTATCTCCAAGAATTTTCTCTCATTGGCCTTGCTCTTCATCTTATCAGCGTTGTTTTACCTCTCTTTAGTTTCAAAACTCGGCTACACCCACGATGATTGGTATCTGATGTACGCCGCAAAGGTGAAGGGAATCTCAATCTTTCATACCATTTTCAGCGAAGATCGACCTTTGCGTGCCTTTGTGATGATGCCTGCCTATTTGCTCTTTGGCGAAAATCCGCTTTATTACAATCTGGCTTCCTATATCTTTCGGCTGCTTGGCGGAATAAGTTTTCTCTGGGCGCTCAGGTTGGTGTGGGTAAAAGAAAAACTCCCCACACTTTTGATGGCCCTCCTTTTCCTCGTTTATCCGGGCTTTCTTTCCCATCCCAATGGTGTTGATTATCTTTCCCATCAGGTGGCGCTAGCTTTCGCTCCCATGTCTATTGCCTTTAGTTTAAAGGCTGTATTGACCACCAATAAGTGGTATCGAACGCTCTTTTATTCTCTTTCTGTTTTTCTTGGATCGGTTTATTTGGGGTTGATGGAATACTATATCGGCATAGAATCGCTCAGATTTTTGCTCATCTTTGTCATTCTTTGGCGCATGGAAGGAAGTTGGCTGCAAAAAATCTGGCGCACGATTTGGCAAAGCCTGCCCTTTTTATTGGCTTCGTTTCCTTTTCTTTATTGGCGGCTATTTCTCTTTGAGAGTGAACGCGGTGCGACCGATACAGGAAAACAACTTTCGGGCTTTCTCTCTAACCCATTACAGAACCTTTTGCATTGGGGTAAAAATTTGGCCGAAGATTTTACCAAGGTGCTTTTTGGGGCATGGACGATTCCTTTATCACAATTCTATAAAATTTATCCTACTGTGTTGAGTGGAATGAACATTCTTTTTCTGGCTCTTGTATTGTGGGGAATTTATGCCCTCTTTTTTGCCAAGAAAAAGGGGGATATTTGGCAACGCGAGGCTCTCTTTGTTGGTGTAATTAGTCTTTTTATTTGCCAAATCCCTGTTGTGTTGGTCAATAGGCAGATCAGTTTTCCGATTTACTCGCGTTATACCTTGCCAGGCTCTTTGGGTGCAGTCATGATTATTGTTGCGCTTGTTTATTCGATTCGTTTAAAATATTTAAAAGAAACTGTTTTTGTTCTTTTACTTCTTATATCTGGATTAACACATCATGCAAATGCTGCAAAATTTGCCGCCGAGACTGAATCAATGAATGATTATTGGTGGCAGGTAAGTTGGCGCGTCCCGCATTTTGGGGAGCGAACAACCTTGGTTGTTAACTACCCGCGTGTAAATACGGAAGAGGATTACTTCATCTGGGGGCCGGCAAATCAAATCTATTATCCTGAAGGAACAAGCGAAAAAGTCGTCCAGCCCGGGGTTTATGCAGTGGTGCTCAACGAGGATGCAATCGAAAAAATCAAATCTCGTGAACGGCAGGAATATAGTAATCGCAGAGGCATTGAAACCTATCCGAATTACCGCAATATTCTCATCCTGACACAGCCGACTTTGAATTCATGTGTTCAGGTGATTGATGGTTTTCAGCCAGAGTATTCTGAATGGGAAGTTGAGAGGATTAAGAGCGTTGGAGATTATTCGGAAGTAGAACATATCCTTACAGAGGAAACCTCCCACGTGCCGCCCGAAATCGTCTTTGGTCCTGAACCTGCTCACGATTGGTGTTATATCTACCAGAAAGCGACATTGGCGCGTCAACGCGGTGACTGGAATTTGGTCTATGCCCTCGACACGGAAGCAAGTCAAAAGGGGAGTGCCCCGAAAGATTCCATCGAATGGATGCCTTTCCTGCAAGCCAGTGCAATCATGGGGGACAGCGTGCGCCTGGAAGAGATCGCACCATCCATGATGGCCAATCCATTTATAACCCAGCAGGTTTGCCAAATCCTGACCGGGATGGAGCTATCCCCGGAGATGGGTAAACTTTCCGAAGATTTATTTTGTCTGGCTAAATAAATCGGTGGGTGAGCGTAGGAAAATAGCATCCTATTTATTTTGATTCTAGGCTATAATTGCGCCGTTTGTTCAAAATTCAATTGCTGAATATTAGCAAGGAGTAAGTTATGTCGAAAAGTAAGTTGATCGCCCCCTATGGTGGCAAGCTTGTAAATTTAGTCGCTACAGGCAAAGAGCGGGATGTGCTGATCGAGCGCACGAAGGGGTTGAAAGCCATCCAGATTTCCCAGCGTGCTTTGAACGATCTGGAATTGCTCGCAACGGGGGCATTCTCACCATTGGATCGTTTCATGGATAAAGCGGATTATGAGCGTGTCTTGAGCGAAATGCGTCTCTCGGACGGGACACTTTTCCCGATGCCGATCACCTTGACCGCAGATCCTGCTGAGCTACCCACTGTTGGCGAAGAATTGGTCATCCGCAACGCATTGAATGACCTGATCGGGATCATGAAACTCGAGGAGATCTACACTTGGGATCCGGAGAAGGAAGCCCGCTTGAGTCTTGGAACGGATGATTCCCGTCACCCGCTGGTTTCAGAAATGTCTCGTTGGGGTAAGGTTTGTATTTCGGGTGAGTTGAAAATTATCAATATGCCCAAATACTATGATTTCGTTGACATTCGCCAGACACCTGCCGAAGTCCGTGCGGAATTGGAAGAGATGGGCAACGAAAATGTGGTCGCTTTCCAGACGCGTAATCCGCTGCACCGAGTTCACGAAGAATTGACCAAGCGTGCTGCCAAGCAGATTGGCGGTAGCCTGCTCATTCATCCGGTTGTTGGCATGACCAAACCCGGCGATGTGGATCACTACACTCGTGTCCGAGTTTATAAAGCCCTACTGGAAAATTACTATGACAAGAAATCCACAAAACTCAGTCTGCTTCCATTAGCGATGCGCATGGCTGGACCGCGCGAAGCACTTCTCCATGCCATTATCCGCCGCAATCATGGCGCGAATCACTTGATCGTCGGGCGCGACCATGCCGGTCCTGGTAATGATAGCACCGGCAAGCCTTTTTACGGTCCCTTTGATGCGCAGGAAATGCTCAGTAAATACGAAGAAGAACTTGGTGTAAAAATGGTTCCCTTCAAATGGCTGGTTTATTTGCCCGACCGAAACGAATATGTCGAAGCCGGAAAGGCTCCCGAAGGCGAACGCGTTCTGACGATTTCTGGCACCCAGGTTCGTGATGATTATCTCGCCAAAGGTGAGTTGCTCCCCGATTGGTTCACTCGTCCTGAAACCGCTGAAATATTACGCGAATCATATCCTGCCAGGCATAACCAGGGTTTCTGCATCTGGTTTACGGGTTTGAGCGGATCAGGTAAATCTGCTACTGCTCGCGCCCTCACAGATCTTCTTCTTGAACGTGGCAAACAGCTTACGGTACTTGATGGTGATGTTGTCCGTACGCACCTTTCCAAAGGTCTTGGTTTCAGTGCTGAAGATCGTGATACCAATATTATGCGGATTGGTTATGTCGCCGGCGAGATCGTTCGGCACGGTGGAAACGTCATTTGCGCGGCAATCAGTCCTTATCGCAATGCCCGCAACGAAGCTCGCAAACTTGTCCCCGAAGGAAACTTCATGATGACCTATGTCGATACTTCCCTTGAGGTCTGCGAGGCCCGCGATGTAAAAGGTCTTTATGCGATGGCTCGCCGCGGCGAGATCAAAGGTTTCACTGGTGTAGATGATCCCTACGAAGCGCCAATTAATCCCGAGATCACCGTCACTGGTGACGAAATCACCCCCGAGGAAAATGCGCTCAAGATCATTACTTATCTTGAAGAGCAGGGTTTTTTGCTGAACGGTTAGATAAATATTTATCTGAGGGAGGGATGGGGAAATCCCTCCCTCAGATTACTTTGATGAAAAGTTTTCTCTCTACCCGCAAAGATGCCGTGTTCGCCCTCCTTTTGGGCTTGCTCACCGTGACCGGAACGTGGTTGCTGTATAGCAGCACCCCCACAGGTCTTGGATTGACAGATGATGCCATTTCCTATATCTCGGCGGCGCGCGCCCTTCTGGGTGGGCAGGGATTCACCCGTATCTGGCTTGCGACGGGATTGGAACCGGTCACCCATTGGCCGCCCCTCTTCTCAGCATTAATGGCAGTGACAAGCAGTATCCTCGAAATCAGCCCTTATCGCAGCGCGCGTTTTATCAATATTCTTGTCTTCGGCGCAAATGCGGGAATTATAGGTTTCCTCGGTTGGAAAATGACCCATTCCCGTCTCGCTGGGATTTTTCTTTCTCTTCTTTTTTTGAGCAATAGTACCCTTTTACGTCTTCATGCCCAGGCGCTTAGCGAGCCGCTTTATCTTTTTATTAGCCTTTTGGCATTTTTGACTTTTTATCGAGCGGTTGAATTTCGCCCCCGCATGGGCGTGAACGCCCACGCTAAATTTATAAAGTCCGCTAAAGCGGACTCGCCAGAGCAGCCGACTTCAGTCGGCTTCGTGTTTGTAGCGTGGGGATTAATCCCCATGCGGGGCAAATGGCTCATCCTCGCTGGTATTCTGACTGGCCTTTCTTATCTCACCCGTTATGCGGCCCTGTCCTTATTCGCAACTTTTATTGTCGCTATTTTACTATTGCGCCCAAGCTGGAAAAAGCGTTTCTCATCCCTAGGCTATTTTTTGGCTGGGGCCTTGCCTGTCATGTTGGCATGGATGCTGCGCAATAAACTTGTTGGCGGGAGTGCGACCAATCGCGCGATTGAATGGCATCCAGTTACAGGTGATAATGCTCAACGTGGGTTAAGAGCATTTTTTCGCTTCATTATCCCTCAACCTGAATTATGTTCACCCTATATAGAAAAACCCCTTATTTTAGCAATTATCACCTCCTTAATTACGCTCGTCTTATTCCTTTGGATTATCCCTCGCGGCTTGAAATACTTCCTAAAGCCAAAAGAAAACACTCGACCAGAAATACTTTCTTTTATAACCACGCTTTATATTTTTACCTATATGGGATCTTTGTTGATCTCGCTCAATATCTTTGATGCTGCTACACCGCTCAACGACCGCATACTTTCTCCTGTATATCTGGCTTGCCTTGTAATTTTGGTTTACTTCATCCATTGGGTGGCGCAACAAGGTAAAATAACAGCACGAATTATTGCTTTTGGAATCGCAACCTTATTTCTTGGCATAGCGATAGGGGCCCAAATTCGTACAGTTGAAGATTTGCAGGAATCAGCGCATGGATTTGCCTCCTGGCGCTGGCGAGAATCAACGGTTATGGTTGCAGTCCGCGAATTACCAGAAGATACTGCCATTTACACCAATCAGCCACCAGCTGTCTACTTCTGGACGGATCGTCCAGTTTACCGGCTTTGGGATGAACAACCCGAAGCTCTTCGTTCTGGTGACGCGGTCCTGGCAATTTTCTGGCCGGTAGATGATAAGAGCCCAGAGTTTCAGGCCTGGTTGGATGAGATGACAGACGGTTTGGTAACAATAGAAAAATCTGGCTTGGGATATCTTTATCAAGCTCAACCCTGAAGGATTGGATATGACCATTCAAGAAAAATTTGACTTATCTGGTCGCACCGCGATCATCACTGGTGGCTCAGGGCTGTTGGGAGCAGAATTTTCCCGCACGCTTGTTGAAGCTGGAGCAAATGTCGTTGTTGCGGATATTGATCAGGGTGCAGCCGGGAAAACTGCTCAGGCGTTGATTGATGCCGGGTACCAAGCGGCAAGTTTTGGGCTGGATGTGACTCGCCCTGAATCTGCTCAGGATTTGGTCTCCACGACTCTACATCAATTTGGCAGTTTGGATATTCTTGTCAATAGCGCCGCCCTTGATCCAAAATTTGATGCAGATGCAGCTGCCAAAGGAATTGCCCCGGGCGCGTTTGAAGATTATCCGCTTGATCAATGGAACGCTGCGGTGAATGTCAATCTGACGGGAATGTTCATTGTGACACAAGCTTGCGTGAAACCAATGCTTGCCCAGGGCAAAAAAGGAAGCATTATCAATATTTGCTCGACCTATGGGTTGAATGGGCCTGACCAACGCATCTACTTAAAAGATGGCAAACGTGTGGCATTCAAACCCGTTTATTACACGACAACAAAAGCGGGTGTACTGGGCTTTACAAAATATCTGGCGGCATATTATGCTGAGACGGAAATCCGTGTGAATGCGCTCACACCGGGTGGCGTTTATAATGACCATGACGAGACATTTACGCGCAACTATTCGGCGAAAACCATCATGGGACGCATGGCAAATAAAGATGAAATGAATGGCGCGCTGCTCTATTTGGCATCGGATGCCTCCTCTTACATGACCGGCTCGAACGTGGTCGTGGATGGTGGTTGGACGGCGTGGTAAATTGATATGGGTAGGAGCGGGGTTACCCCGCCCCACCAATAACAAAATGACAGAAATCCTGGCAATTATCCCCGCGCGAGGCGGCTCCAAAGGCATCCCTCGAAAAAATATCCGCAACTTTGTGGGCTATCCGCTGATTTCGTATAGCATCGCGGCGGGTCTGGAATCAGAGTTGGTCACGCGTACCATCGTCAGTACCGATGATGAAGAGATTGCTGCTGTTGCGCGTGAATTTGGCGCGGAAACACCCTTTATGCGACCGGCAGTTTTTGCAGAAGATAACACCACCGATTTGCCGGTTTTCGAACACGCCTTGAGTTGGCTGGCCGAAAACGAGAATTATTATCCTGATGTGGTTGTGCAGCTTCGCCCCACCTCGCCGATTCGACCACCAGGCTGTGTAGATGATGCCATTAAAATATTGTTGATGCATCCTGAAGCTGATTCGGTGCGCGGCGTCGTCCCGGCTGGGCAAAATCCGCATAAGATGTGGCGTCTGCCAAATGGTGAAAAAGCGCCCATGCAAAACCTGCTCGATGTGGAAAGCATTGCTGAACCCTATAATGCACCCCGCCAAAGTTTACCGCCGATCTATTGGCAGACCGGGCACATAGACGCGATCCGACCCCGCGCAATTTTGGAAAAGAAATCCATGACAGGTGATGTGGTTTTTCCCTTGATGATCAACCCAAACTATACGGTGGATATTGATAATCTCTCAGATTGGGCAAAATATGAATGGCTGGTAAAATTTGGCGACCTGGAGATTGTCTCTCCCGGCCCCGCCCGCCGACCGATGCCTGCCACCGTTAAATTGCTTTTCCTCGACTTCGACGGAGTACTGACCGATAACCGCGTCTGGACGGATCAGGATGGACGGGAAACGATAGCCGCCAATCGCAGTGACAGTTATGGTGTCAACCTTTTGCGAGCGGCGGGCATTGAGACCGTGGTCATCTCGAAGGAGAGAAATCCTGTTGTGGCGGCACGCTGTAAAAAGATGAACGTTGAATATCTGCAAGGTGTTGATGACAAGACAGGTGTCCTTAAACGAGAGCAAGAAAAACGAGAGATTGACCCGTCGGAGACGATCTTTGTCGGCAACGATCTGAATGATACCCCCTGTTTCCCGCTGGTTGGATGGGGTGTCGCCGTCGCAGATGCCATGCCAGAAGTGGCTCGTCAGGCAGATTTTGTATTATCCAAAAAAGGTGGGCACGGCGCTGTCCGCGAGATTTGTGATTTGATTTTAAGTAGAAAAACTGAATAACCACAAAGGCACACGTGTGCCTGCGCACAGTGCAGGCAAAGAGCACTAAGTTTTTCTCTGTGTCCTTTGTGTCTCAGTGGTGAATAAATTAGGAGTAAATATGACTCGTGAAATGAAAATTGGAGAAAAACTGATCGGCGACGGCCATCAGACTTATATTATTGCTGAAATAGGCATCAATCATAATGGTGACCTGGATGTAGCCAAGAAAATGATCGACGCGGCCGTCAACGCCAATGCGGACGCGGTCAAGTTTCAGAAGCGTACACCGGATGTTTGCACCCCGTTGGATCAGCAATTAAAAATGCGCCAGACTCCCTGGGGCTATATCACTTATCTGGATTATCGGTATAAAGTCGAATTTGGTGAGGAAGAATATCAGGAAATTGATCGCCATTGCAAAGAGCAGGGCATCGATTGGTTTGTCTCGGTTTGGGATGAAGGCTCGGTGGATTTCATGGAAAAATTTGATACCCACGCCTACAAACTGCCATCCGCTTCTTTGACAGATTACGATCTGCTGCGCCATGTGCGTGCAACCGGTCGACCTGTGATCATCTCAACAGGAATGTCTACAATGGATGAAATCCGCAAGGGCGTTGAGGTTGTTGGGGAAGATAATTTGGGGATGATGCACTCGACCAGTTCTTATCCCTGTGACCCGGAAGAGTTAAATTTGAAGATGATCGAGACCTTGAAAAAGGAATTCCCAAATCTCCCTATTGGTTACTCCGGTCATGAAGTCGGATTGGTTCCTTCGGCAATTGCGGTTGCCTTGGGCGCCTGCATGGTTGAGCGTCATTTAACGATCGACCGCTCGATGTGGGGCAGTGATCAATCTGCGTCGGTTGAGCCGGGCGGATTCAGGAAATTGGTCAAATATATTCGAGTCACCGAGCAGGGACTTGGGAATGGCGTAAAGCAGGTCTATGAAAGCGAAATGGGTCCACGCGAGAAACTCCGCCGCGTGAAATAGTTTTTTTCACCACAGAGTACACAAAGGGCACAGAGTTTTTATCTGTTGAGATATTGCAAAACCTTGCTGTTTCACAAACCTTAGTTTTTCTTTGTGGACTCCGTGCGCTCTGTGGTAAATCTTTTTATGCCTCTCCAAAACACCCTACGCAAAAAACTCCGCGAGCCGGGCAAATATGCCCAGGCAGCTTTGCGGTGGCGGAGTTTGTCTTTTGGCGAAGCGCCGCCCATTTTTGGTAACTCCAAACCCAAAAGCGGATCGCATCTGCTATTGCAAATCCTGAACGGGTTTACAAAGATCATGCCCTATACCTATACAGCTGCGGAGCCAGTGCGCACTATCCGCAAAGAAGGAGGGCGAAGGTCTGCAAGAGAAATTGCAGTGGAGCTGGCAACTATTTATCCTGCCGTGATCGGTTGGGGATATGTCGAGGCTTCCCCTGAAAACCTGGCAATTTTGTGCCGTAAAGGGCGTGTAAACTATTTTATCTATCGTGATCCACGCGATATGCTCATTTCGCAGGCTTTCTTTGCTACCGATATGCATACGGGGCATGGGATGCATGCTTATTATCAATCCCTGCCCGATTTTGATGCGCGGCTGAAAGTTGCCATCATGGGAATAGACCAGGATGGGCTAAAAATGGTCAGTGTCCGAGAGCGTTATGCTGGTGTTTTCGAATGGCTGAACCAGCCGCAAGTGATGTGCATCCGCTTCGAGAATCTGATCAATGATCGGGATGCCACGCTGAACGCAATGCTGGATGAAATCGAGAAGACCGGATATCAAATCCCAACGCCGCGTGAGAAGGCTATAGCAATTCTTGTGGAGGCGATCAACCCCAAGAAATCGCATACTTTTCGCTCTGGCAAGACGGGCGGTTGGCGTGACCACTTCAGTGAAGAGAATAAAGATCTTTTCAAAGATGTTGCCGGGGACTTGTTAGTAAAACTTGGCTACGAAGAGAATAATGAGTGGTAAAAGAGAAAATTGGGAATCATTATTTGGGATTTGGGGATTACACACTCGTCAACTCCCGATTTCCAACTCCTGAACATCAAATTTACGTAAGGTATAATTTCAAAACCAATCTGACTGGTATTCAGCTCATAAACATTTCCTATGTCTAAAAAAATACAAGCGATATTAAATACCCTCAAAAAGGGACTAACGAACATATACGGTACACAACTAAAAGAAGTTTATCTTTTTGGTTCTTACGCACGCGGCGAAGCCAATCCGCTTAATTCAGATATTGATGTGTTGATTGTACTGAATGGAGAATTTGATTATTGGGAAGAATCAAAGCGTTCTTCAGAACTAATCGCATCTTTATCTTTACAATACGATATGGTTATTTCTCGCAAATTTGCCTCTGTTATGGAATATCGCCACAGTAAAATGCCACTTTATATTAACATTCGCAAAGAGGGAATCGCTGTTTAATTTTGGCAGAGCGTTTTAGCACAATTCCCAACTCCCAACTCCCAAATAACAACTCCATGCTCCGAGAATTCTATCAACAACGCATCCAGCGACGACTGACCCGTCATCTCAATAACCTCCAAATCTGGCGGATGGCGAGGCGTGTTGCGCGTCAGCTTCCAGATTCGGAGGGGCAGCCAGTTGTCTTTTTCAAAGCCTCTTCCGGCATCGACGATTTCTCCTGGAACAGCGCCTTTCATTTGCTCACCTCCTGGGCTTTTCGCCTGCAGGGGATCCCTGTTCAGTATTTTGCCTGTAAAGCCGGGATGACACACTGCGTATTGGGAACCAATCGGGAAAAGGTTACGCAGAAACCACCCTGCAATTCCTGCATTTATCAATCGAAAACGCTCTATTCTGGATTGCCTCGTAGTAACGACTTTAGTCGTTCAAGGGCTAAAGCCCTTACTACATCAGGTGTTAATTGGTTCACTTTTAGGGCGGATGAAAAGCTGGATCGCGCGTTGGGAGGCTTGCCTCTGTCCGAGTTGATGGGATTCAGCTTCAACGGAATCCCACTAGGCGAACTCTGTCTCCCTGGCTTACGCTGGATCCTGCGTCGGCATCATCTCATTGATGACGAGCCGACTCGCTATCTGCTGCGAGAGTACATTCGCTCGGCATGGAATATTGCCGCAGCATTTGAGATGCTGATTAAACGAATAAAGCCTCGGGCGGTGGTCGTTTTTAACGGACAGATGTATCCCGAAGCGACCGCGCTTTTTATCGCTCGCAAGCACGGGATACGAGCGATCACGCACGAGGTGGGATTACAGCCCGCATCCGCATTTTTTACAGATGGCGAAGCGACGGCCTACCCTCTCCACATCCCCAATGAATTTGAATTGGACGATGCTCAAAACGCCCGTTTGGATGCCTATCTCTCCAAACGTTTTCAGGGTGATTTCACGATGGCGGGGATGAAGTTTTGGGCGGATATGAAGGGCCTGGACGAGGCTTTTTTGGCGAAGGCGGCGGCGTTTAAACAGATCGTGCCGATCTTTACCAACGTCATTTTCGATACCAGCCAGCCGCATGCCAACACCGTTTTTGAAGATATGTTCACCTGGCTGGATGCAGTGCTGGAGATGATCAGGACCCACCCGGAAACGCTTTTTGTGATCCGCGCCCATCCGGATGAAATGCGCCTGCGCAAAGCCAGCCTTGAAACGGTGGCAAATTGGATTGCAGATCGGCGTGCTGTGGAAGAGCCGAATGTGATCTTTGTTCCACCGCAAGAGACGCTCAGCTCATACGAGTTGATCCAGCGCTCAAAATTCGTGCTGATCTACAACTCGACCATCGGGATGGAAGCTTCGATCATGGGGATGCCGGTGCTCTGCGCTGGTAAGGCGCGTTTTACACAATATCCGACCGTTTTCTTCCCGCAAAGCGTGGGGGCATATGGCGAAAAGCTCGATGAATTTCTGAAAGCTGAAATCATCGCAGTTCCCCCTGAATTTCAACGAAATGCTCGTCGTTTTTTATACTATCAATTATATTTTTCTTCGCTACCCTTTGGCGAATATCTGAAAATAGGCGTACGGACCTCCCATGCGATATTGCAGGACTTTGACTTGGATCGATTATCGCCTGAAAATTCTCCTGCATTGAAGACAATACTGGATGGGGTCTTGGATGATGGGGACTTCCTGTTGAAGGAATTATGCTAAAGCGATTTGGGCTTGTGATTTTATTATCTGCTATTGGGGGGATTCTAGGTCTTATGGCATCGATCGCCTTTATTTGGGATTGGTTCGGCGCAAGTTGGCAGCAGATCGAAGCTGTCCCAGAGCCTGTCGCCAGTTTAATCTCAATTGAACGGGATCAATTATGGGTGGAGAGCGAATCGGGAATTCTCTACAAATATAACGATGCCGAAAATTGTCGGACTGATTGTTGGATGACCGTTAAGAGCCTCCCTGATCCTGTTTGGTACGATAACCCGAATCCGGCAGAAATCAAAGACACAACGTGTTCACCAACATTACCCCTGTTCAACGTTGAAGAACGAATAGAGCAATGTCACGTGGAAATGTGGGTGAGCAGGAATTACGTTTTTACGCTGCGTCAAAATGGGAGTGTCTATTTTTGGCAAAGTGATATTTTTGGGGAGTGGCTTGTTGTGGAGTTGTTTTTCGGGCTTTGTGGAGGATGTTTTTTTATTTTCCTTCCATCTATGCTATTCATTCTCTTGCCAGAAATATTTCGACGAATAATAAAATGGGTTAGAGCAGGTTAAAAAAAATGGCGTCGTACATGCCACGCACTAATGCGACCTTAATCTTTTAAGGCTGCGAGGCCTTCACTCGTAATTTTGTAGCCGTCCCGCAAAATACCTGCTTTTATCACAAGCTTAAGTTTAAGCAAACGCTTTGCGATTCGATTTGTGAAGGTTGGGGCCAAGGGAGTTAGCGGTTGACCGAAACCCTTCACTATATGTACATATGTTTTTCTGTGCCCATCGGCCAGGATTTGTAACAATTGGAATTCATCACCTGAAAGTTTCATGATTCAGCTCTTTGAAAAGCATCCTGCTGTTTGGGAAATCCACTTGGAAACCCTAAAGCCATCTGCACGCATCCCGTATACATGCTTGAAGTTGTTTGGGTTGAATGTGATAATTGATTCTACGATATTAATGCGCCCAAGGTCGTAAAAAATAATATCGTTTCAAAAGTTTTTCTAACACTTCGCTCTCTTCGGAATTTATATCAGTGAATTCGAAACCAATTGCATAACCGGGAGGGTTTTCATTGACCATAATACACCGAGCAACTTTTGCGCTGACGCGTAATTCTTTTGCCCTCACGCCTGGCAAGTCATTTGGCAGCTCTATGGACAACGAAACTATTGTGCCTTCTTCCAATTTTTTACTCCCGTTAATTTGGGCCCCGTTCATCGTCAGGTCACGCAAATATCCCAATAATTTTCCCTTCTTTGAGTCATAAACCAGTGTAAATTCGACAACAAGTTCGCGAGCTTCTTTCCTACGATTCCCATGCTTACTCATAGTATTCTCCTGCCTGCCAATTCGAATCTGATGTTTACCATACATTCATTATAGCAAAATTTCTCTTTAGCTCAACGCTGAAATAATCCTGAACACCTGATACAATTGCGACCGAATAAATCATTGCTTAGTGAAGAGTGAACTATGTCGATAATCAAAAAACTGAAAGCCCGAATGCCCTCCAAGCTGCGCGACCAATTGCGCGTCTACGCCTATAGAGCCGAAACTGCCGCGCGCCGTCCGCGCTTTTCGGAGATTGATGCACCTGAAAATGGCTGGCCGATCCTGTTGGGGATTTCCTTCCCCAAAAGTGGCACGCACCTGCTCAACCAGATCTTGCTCGGATTTTCCGAGTTTACGCCCTTTGCCCATCATATCCCGGTCAGTTTTGCAGCTTATGATGGGGATACTGGACGCAAGCGCAGTGTGGATGAAGCCCTTGCCTATCTGAAATCCCTGCGTCCATTGGACGTGTCCGCCGCACATCTTTTGGCCTGGCCGCCGGTTGTTGAGAGAGTCTCGACCCCGGATTTTATCCCATTTTTCATCTACCGCGACCCGCGCGACGTCGTCGTCTCGCACGTTTTTTATATCGCCGAAATGTTACCCGATCACCATCATCATCGATATTATGCTGAAGAACTGCACAGCTTTGATGAACGGCTTACAGTCAGCATCCTCGGCCTCCCCGACGCCGGAGTGGAATTCCCAAATATCGCCGAACGTTTTTCCTTCTATACCGATTGGCTTGATCGCCCCGAAGTATTGGCCCTCCATTTTGAAGATTTTATCAACGACCGTAGGGCCACCCTGGCCAAAGTCTACGATCACGTTTCCATGCGGGTCCCGAATTTGCCTATCGAGCGAGAGGATGCTCTTGATATTCTTGAAGCAAGTATCAATCCCAAGAAATCGCCAACCTTTCGCTCTGGGAAAACTGGTGAATGGAAAAAATACTTCACGGATGAGCATAAACGCATCTTCAAGGATGTCGCCGGGGATTTGCTGGTTCGCCTGGGGTATGAAAAAGACGGTGATTGGTAAAGACGATTCATTGATTTAGCGAATTAATAAAATGATTTGCTGAATTGCCGAATCACTTATTCAAATGAATTGCTCCGTCGTAATCCGTGCTTATAACGAGGCCCAACATATTGGTCGTCTGCTGGAGGGGATTCGCCAACAGAATCTCGGTGATGTTGAGGTCATCCTGGTTGACTCTGGCTCTACAGATGAAACTGTCTCCATAGCCGAGAGTTATGGTGCGAAGATCGTCCACATCACTCCTGAAGAATTCACCTTTGGGCGTTCGCTCAATTTCGGCGTCAGAGCCGCCAGCGGCGAATTCATCATCAATATCAGTGCGCATTGTTACCCGGTCTATCCAGATTGGCTGGAACAGCTCTTAAAACCCTTCAACGATGAAAATCTCGCTGTTAGTTATGGCAAACAACGTGGCGGCATAACCAATCAATACTCTGAGCATCAATTCTTTCGTCAATATTTTCCTGACCTTTCCCAACCCCGGCAGGGACATCCCTACTCGCATAACGCCAATGCTGCCATCCGCCGCGTACTTTGGGAGCAACATGCCTATAACGAGCAGTTGACCGGTCTCGAAGATTTGGCCTGGAGCAGTTGGGCGATGGAGAAGGGATATGGGATTGCCTACACTGCCGAAGCGGAGATTATCCATCTCCATGACGAAAAGCCAGCCCAAGTTCAGAATCGCTATCGCCGCGAAGCGATCGCGATGAAGCAGATCCTGCCGACAAGTACCTTTTCACTATGGAACTTTTTGCGTCTCTGCTTGAGCAGCACTTATTCCGATTTATTACAGGCAAAGCGTGACAGGGTGTTGAATGAGCATTGGAAAAGTATTTTCTGGTTCCGCTTTATGCAATATTGGGGAACGTATCAGGGCTATAATTATTCAGGCAGGATCGATTCTCAGCTTCACCAGGCTTTTTACTACCCACCAGGAATCCTTTCTGAGAAAACGCCAGCCCCGCGTTCCATTGAGCCGATTCGATATAAACAATAAAAATGACTAAAATAGCCGCCCTTGTCCCCATGAGACACCACTCCCAGCGCGTGCCGGGTAAAAATTATCGTATTCTTGCTGGAAAGCCCCTTTTTCATCATATCATCGAAACCTTACTCGCTGTTCCCGAAATCGATGTGGTCGTTGTGGACACTGATTCAGAGCCAATTATGGCGGGTTTGCGAGAGCATTTCCCTTCCGTGAAGGTTATCAACCGCCCGGAAGAACTTCGTGCCGTTGACCGCCCGATGAACGATATCCTGCTCCATGACACGGAGCTTGTAAAAGCAGATTTTTATTTGCAATCACACAGCACCAATCCACTTTTACGTGCTGAAACAGTATCCCATGCAATTAAGACCTTCCTCGAAGCATATCCTGAAAAAGACTCATTATTCTCGGTAACGCGGTGGCAAACTCGACTGTACGATCATCACGGTGTAGCTCTCAATCACAACCCACAGGAACTCATCCAGACGCAGGATTTAACGCCCGTCTACGAGGAAAATTCCTGTATTTATCTTTTTAACCGTAAAAATCTTTTGCAGCATAATCACCGTATCGGTCCCAATCCGATTATGTTTGAAATCCCTGTATTTGAAGCGGTAGATATTGACGAAGAATCCAATTTTAAAATTGCAGATATTTTGATGAGACAACGCAATGAGCATAAAAAGTGAAATAAATATTAATGAGAAAGTAATTTCATTGTATGAAAAGTTGTTTTCTCACAAATGGGCCATTCCAGTATTTCTTCTCGGAGTTTCTGTGACTGCTTTTGGCTTGTTGATTCCGAATCTGGGATATTATATGGATGATTGGCATCATGTTTACTACTCTTATATTCTCGGATCTGATGGATTAAGGGATATGCTTTTAATTGGTAGTAATCGTCCTTATGCAGCTTGGTTTTATGATTCTATATTTAATTTATTTGGTTATAAGCCGCTGGGCTGGCATATCGTTGCGCTTGTTTTGAGATGGGCAACAGTTGTGATTTTTTGGCTTATTTTTGGCTCACTTTGGGGGAAATTTCAAAGACAAAATGTATATATATCATTGCTCTTTTTGGTTTATCCCTATTTCATGTTGCAACCAATGGCAGTAGCCTATTCTCTTCATTGGATGGGGTTCTTCCTATACGCATTATCACTCTGGCTTATGGTGATTGCCGAAAAAAAGAGAGGATATTTTGGGGCGGTTTTCGTCCTCATAGCTCTTGTTGCTGAATGGTCCCATTTAGTTTCAAGTGAATATTTTTCTGGTCTGGAGCTTTTACGCCCTTTGATACTTTGGATATTATTGTATCGCAAAGAAAAAAATATTCTACGCAGAACGAGGAATGTGTTTTGGAAATGGCTTCCATTTCTTCTTGTTCTTGCGGTTTATATATATTGGCGTTTTTTCTTGTTAGCCCTACCGGGTGGAGATCGAAACACTCCTGTAATGCTGCTTCAATTTTTTTCTGAGCCTTTGCAAATATTTGCCAGCCTATTCAACACGATGATTCAAGATGCTGCTATTGTGATGTTTAATGGTTGGCATAATGTTGTAGCTGCAAAAGTATTAAATTTAACGAACCTTTTTAACCGTTATGTTTTATTGGTTATCACGTTTAGCTTTATTTTTGTTTTTATTTGGTTGAAAAACACATATGGTTTAAGAAAAGAAAATATTGTTGCTCCTGAACGAAAAAGATGGCAGAAAGAAATGCTTGGAATTGGCTTAGGGATTCTGTCTTTTGGGCCACTCCCTATTTGGTTGATTGGGCAAGATATTTCTTCCCATAAAAATCAAATGGCGGCTACACGTTTTGGACTTGCTTCAATGTTGGGAGCTACTTTGATTTTGGTGGTCGTAATTGATTATTTTATTACCCAGAAAGGGAAAGCAAATATCGCAGTCGCCCTATTGGTGGCTTTATCAATAGGAGTTCATTTGAATAATGCCCATCAATACCAACGATCCTGGGAAAAACAACTTAACCTCTTCCAACAATTCACACAACGAGTTCCTGATCTAGAACCAAATACAGCGATTATTTCTGAAGGAGAAATATTGTTTTTCATGGGAGAATACCCTACCGCTTATGCATTAAATACAATATATTCCGACGAAAGGACGGGAGAAGAGTCAAACTATTGGTTTTATGCTATCTATAGTAGTTTTTATGGAGTGCTTAATCAGTTTTTTGATGGAATGATTTTAGAAGAGAACTTTCTTCTTTCTGATTTCTCAGGTAATAGCAAAGAAAGCCTTATTATTTCCTTTGAGCCAGAGCTAGAACAGTGCTTGTGGGTGCTTCGTCCTGAAGATTCTGATTTAAGGCTCATTTCAGAATTAGAGCGAAAAGCAAGCCTAATTTCCGCGATTGACCGCATCCAGATAGAAAGTAAAGCACCCCGCCTTTTACCTCCAGAGATATTCGGAAAAGAAATCCCAGAAAACTGGTGCTCATACTACCAAAAAGCCGATTTAGCGCGTCAGCGCGGAGAGTGGGCTAAAATCACATCTTTATGGGAGGATGCACAAAAATCAGATAAAAACCCGGCAAACGGTTTTGAATATATTCCCTTTATTGAAGGCTATGCTCACCAAGAAAATTGGGAGAGTGTAAAAAAAATGACAAGACATGCTAATAAGGTTTCTCAAGGCATGGCTTCAATTCTTTGTTCAACACTATACAATATAAAAGACACCACACCTTCTTCAGTAGAACGCGACAATTCACTTACTCGCCTCACGGATTATCTTCAATGCCAAGAGTGATTCTTTTGAAAAGACAATAAAATTATGACTAAAACCATCCTCCTCACCGCCCCTTATATGATCCCCTTTCTCGACCGCTTCCGGCCTGTTTTTGAAAACTACGGGCTGGATATGATCGTCCCCGATGTGGAAGAACGGATGGAAGAAGCCGACCTGCTGAATTATGCCGGAGAATTTGACGGAGCAATATGCGGGGATGACCGTTACACTGCGCGCGTGATCGAAGCATGTGCCCCGCGTCTGAAAGTTATCTCAAAGTGGGGGACAGGGATCGATTCAATCGATACCGAGGCTTGCTCCCATTATGGTGTGAAAATCGCCCGCACTCAAAATGCTTTTACTACCCCTGTTGCTGATTCGATTTTTGGCTACTTGCTAGCCTTTTCTCGTCGTCAATCCTTAATGGACAAAGCGATGAAGACTGGAGAATGGGAGAAAATCCCGGGGAAAGCCTTGAGTGAATCCACTTTAGGCGTGATTGGTGTTGGCAATATTGGCAAAGCCCTTACCCGCCGCGCAAAAGTCTTCGGAATGAAGGTTTTCGGTACTGATATTATTGAAATTGATCATGTTTTTCTAACTGAAACTGGTATTGAGCTGACTACACTTGACATCTTACTCTCCAAATCTGATTTTATTTCCATCAACTGTGATCTCAATCCCACTAGCCACCATCTTATAAATTCCGAAACCCTTGCCCAGATGAAGCCGACAGCCATCTTGATTAATACCGCGCGTGGCCCCATTGTAGACGAGAAAGCCCTGATTGCGGCTTTGCAAGCTGGAGAACTTGGCGGTGCCGCCCTCGATGTATTTGAAATTGAACCATTGCCAGAAAACAGTCCTCTGAAAAAAATGGATAATGTCATGCTTGCCCCGCATAATGCCAATTCAAGCCCGGCAGCGTGGGAGCGCGTGCATTGGAATACGATCAAAAATCTGTTGGATGGATTGGGAATTGATCCGAAGGATTTGAATAATGACAAATAAAACCCTTCTCATTACAGGAGCATCTGGCGGCATCGGCCGTGCAACCGTGCATCTCTTTGCATCAAAGGACTGGCGAGTGATCGGTGTGGATAGAGTATCTTTCGGCGAGAATTTTCCTGCTGGGGGTCTTTTTATCCAGGCCGACATCTCGCGCGGTGATGAGATGGAATCTATCTTCACACAGGCGCAGGAATTCACCGATAGTCTCGACGCGCTAGTCAATAACGCTGCATTGCAAATTGCCAAGCCGATTCTGGAGACCTCTGTCGAAGAATGGGATGCGGTCATGGCCGCCAATTTACGCTCGGTCTTTCTAGGTGTCAAATTTGCGCATCCCTTATTGAAGGCTCGGAATGGTGGGGCAGTGGTAAATGTCTCTTCCGTTCACGCCATTCAAACTTCAGCCAATATTGCCGCTTACGCCGCCAGCAAAGGCGGACTACTTGCTCTGACGCGAGCAATGGCGGTTGAATTTGCACCAGATGAAATTCGAGTTAATGCCATCCTCCCTGGGGCAGTAGATACCCAAATGCTTCGTGACGGACTGGGGCGCGGCCATGTTGGCGATGGTGACGTACAATCCCGACTTGAAAATCTCGCCCGAAAAACCGTTAGTGGCAAGGTTGGCACTCCGGAAGAAATTGCCAGCGCGATCTATTTCCTTGCTGATGGAGAACAATCATCCTTTATGACCGGCCAGGCCCTCGTTGTAGACGGTGGGGCAACAGCGAGGCTAAGCACTGAGTAAAGAGTGACGTGTGATGAGTAAAATCTACTCTCCACTTTTCACCTCTTTCATGCATCGCTTCTCACTTTTCAAAAACTATGAAAAACACCTTCAAAAAACTCACACCTTCTCCGATCTGGAATCTCGCCCGCAACATCTATATAGCTGCGCGCCAACTCCCTGACCTGCCTGCCGCTTATCTTCACCCCTGGCGACGAGAGAGTAACTCTGCACTGGGTGAATTGAAAGATAAATATCGCGGCGAACGTTGCTTCATTATTGGTAACGGTCCCAGCCTTCGACAAACCGACGTATCCAAGCTCAAAAGCGAATTCACCTTCGGGATGAACCGCGTCTATCTTGCCTTTGAAGAATGGGGTTTTCAGACCACCTTTCTCACCTCTGTTAACGATCTTGTAATTGAGCAATGTCTGGATGATTTCCTTGCTCTCGACATGCCCCGATTTTTCTCGTGGCGTTCCCATCGTTTTTTTCCTTCAACCTTTCAATCTGCAAACTTGCCAACTTTTTTGTACACCACTTACGATGGGCCGAAATTTTCCCATGATGTCCGTTACCGTGTCTGGGAAGGAGCAACTGTCACTAACGTGTGCCTGCAGCTTGCCTTCCACATGGGTTTCGAGCAGGTTGTTTTGATCGGGGTTGACCACAGCTTTACCAGCAAAGGCGAGGCAAATAAAACCATCACATCCGATGGCGACGATCCCAATCACTTCGATCCCCGCTATTTTGGGCAAGGGTTCCGCTGGCAGCTTCCTGATCTCGATATGTCCGAAATTGCTTATCGCATGGCGAAGGATTCCTACGAGAAGGATGGGCGTCAGATATTGGATGCAACTATCGGCGGCAATTTGACAGTTTTCCCTAAAGCAGATTATGACAGCCTCTTCTAAACTTTTTGGGAGCAAACTCGCCGCACGGGTGATTTTGGCTTGCTTACTGATCTTAGGCGCGATGTTGCGCTTGATAGATTTAACTGATCCCCCCCTCGACTTTCACTCAACGCGACAATTACGAAATCTTCTTGTAGCTCGTGGCATCTATTATCAAATTTCCCCTGATGCAGATCCACAACTTCGCGAACTGGCTATCTCTTTCAGCAATCGTGTCGGTGAATTTGAACCGCCAATTATTGAATCCATCGTGGCGTTGACCTATGCCTGGACGGGTGGAGAAAATATCGCCATTCCCCGTATTTTGAATACACTATTCTGGCTTCTCGCCGGGATTGCCCTTTTCGATCTTGCCCGTCGTCTAACATCGGATGAAGCTGCGTTAATTTCTCTCGCTTTTTATCTCGTCCTGCCTTTTGCAGTGCAAGCCAGTCGATCTTTCCAACCCGATCCATTGATGACTTCTCTCTTTATCCTTGGGTTATATTCGCTATATCGTTGGATCGAGGAAAAAACCTGGAGATGGACAATTTTAGCTGCCCTCCTCCTGGGGTTGGCAGCCCTTGTAAAAATTGTGATTGCCTTCCTTGTCGGGGCAATTGCCATTGTTGCGGTAATCTCTGCGCATGGGTGGAAGCGTTTTTGGAAATCTCCTCAGGTTTGGGTGATGGCATTACTGATCATCTTGCCAGCTTTCTCTTATTATATTCTTGGCTCTGGTGAGCGTTCAACAGAATACTTCATCAGCTGGACTCTGGATTTGATCCAGTTGATCTTTAGCTCAAAATTTTATCTCCAATGGATGACTTTTCTCGGCAGTTTATTTGGGCTACCTTTGGTCTATCTCAGTCTGATTGGCGTTTTACTCATGCCCCCACGGGGGCGTGCCCTCCTTATCAGCCTTTGGGTCGGTTATTTTCTCTACGGGTTGACATTGCCCTTCCAGATGTATACGCATAGTTATTATCATATTCAACTGATCCCCGTGATCGCGTTGGGGTTGGCGCCCATCGCCCAGTTGATCATTGAGCAAACCGCCCGCCAAGGACGTTTCTGGCGATATGCACTGATTTCGTTAATGCTGATCGGAGTCGCCTATCCCGCCTGGGTATCGCGGTCGATTCTCGTCGGCGAAGATTTTCGGCATGAGCCAGCATTTTGGGAGAACATTGCCGCATCCATCCCTGCTGATCGAGATACCATCGCCCTGACACAGGATTACGGCTACCGGTTGATGGCATTTGGCTGGCGAAAGGTATCACTCTGGCCGCTTTCGACCACGTTGATGAAGGTGCGCGGTGGAGGAATAGATGCGCAAAAGGAATTTGAAACACGTACTGAAAATGAAGATTATTTTCTAATCACAGCATTTGGACAATATGAAAGGCAGCCGGGCTTGCAGGAAATTCTGATAAATTATCCTATCGTGGCAGATGGCGATGGCTACCTATTATTTGATTTGCGTTAGGATCTGATGGCTGGAATAAAAGTATTTACCCGGCAATTTTTTGAGGATGCCAAACTCTTTTTCGAAGCCCTTCTTCCGAAAAAGATGCTCTGGCCGCGTGCTGCGCTCCTTTTTGCGATCACCCTTGCGGCGGCAATTTATCGATATTCAGATATTGGAAATAATGTCACCTACGATGAGGCCTATACCTATCTTGCCTTTATTCGGGGCAGTTTTTGGCAAACGGCAACTGATTATCATCTTCCGAACAACCATATTTTTTTGAGTTTAATTCTTAATCTTACCTTCCGCATATTTGGAGGGGAACTTTGGGTTTTAAGAATGCCGACATACCTTGCTGGTTTATTAATGATTCCTGCAAGTTACGTATTGGGAAAAAATCTCTACAGCTCTTCTACAGGAATGCTTTCGGCAGTTGCGGTTGCCGTCTTCCCTGAATTAATTCAATTTTCCTCGGTTTTTCGCGGCTATATTATTGTGGCATTATTAACCCTTCTAGGACTGATTCTAGGTGATAAGTTGCGCCGAGAGAAAAATCGCTTTGGTTGGGCCGTCTTGATTATACTCTTCACATTGGGACTATATACCATCCCAACGATGCTATTCCCATTTACTATTCTTTATTATTGGCTTCTTTTTTCTGTTTTTGTAAATGATTTTGGAAGCAGCTATGAGTCAAAACAGGACTTTTTGAGTTATTGGTTTTCTAGTGGCATTTTGACGGGACTGGCTACATTCGTGCTCTATTCGCCAATATTGCTTTTCAGTCGGAATGATCTTTTTAACCACCATTGGTTGATTCCCGTCCCTTGGGACGTTCTGCCGAATCGGATGTGGGGAAAGTTTCTCAATACCTGGGCCGAATGGACAGCGCCAATTCCAGAATTGTTAGTTTGGCTCGGAATTGTGGGCATAATTATAAGTTTTATTTTTCATAGGAAATTTGCCAAACATAAAATTCCTTTACATATTGTATTTGTTGTGGGAATCTCAACCATGATCTTGATCCAACGCCCCAATGCATGGCCCCGTGTATGGTCTTTTACTATTGCACCCATCCTAGTGTGGGTGGCAGCAGGCATTATTTTTCCCCTCAGCAATTTCAAAATCCGCGCTTGGTTTCTTGATTGGATTGTGATTGGTATCGCATTTATCATATTGCTTTGGGGTGCCGCACAGCACATCCCAAATTTATCCACCTACCCTGTCGAAAAAAGTAAGGCAGAAATGACTGCCTCTTATCTACAAACAGAACTTCACGAGAATGATATGATATTAATGGATGGTTCTTATGCACCCTTTCTCGAATATCAAATGCTTATTCAAGGTGATTTCTCAAAAAACTTCATCCGAGATTATAATTTTGAGCGCGTCTTGCTGATTGTCGTGACTAAAAACGGAGAGTCTCTCGATACTGTTTGGAAAAAATTCGGAGAGAAATATAAACTTGATTTTTCCACTCTCAAAATTCTGCGTTACTTTGGAAATTATGAAGTTTATGAGGTCTTCCCCCTGCAATGAGCTCACCTGTGATCTCCATCATCACCCCCTCTTATAACCAGGCTGCTTATCTTGAGCAGACCATACGCTCGGTTCTGGAGCAGGATTATCCTCAGACCGAGTATATGGTTGTGGACGGGGAATCGACTGACGGTAGTGTGGACATCATCCGAAAATATGATGGGCGTTTGGCGTGGTGGGTTTCCGAAGCGGATTCGGGGCAAGCTGATGCCATTAACAAGGGCCTCGCCCGCGCTAGTGGGGAAATCGTCGCCTGGCTCAACTCAGACGATTATTACCTCCCCAAAACGATCCCCGCTGTGATGGATCTCTTTGCTAAACACCCCGAAGCGGGGTTGATCTATGGGAATGTCCTCTCGGTTGATGGAGAAGGAAATCCGATCAACATCCAACGTTTTCAACCCTACACACTGGATGATATGATGGCATTCAAGATCATCAGTCAGCCTGCGGTTTTTATGCGTCGCAGCATTCTGGAAAAAGCGGGCTATCTCGATCCCAGCTATCACTTTCTTCTCGACCATCATCTCTGGTTGCGGATGGTACAACTCGCCCCTTTTGTCTACTCTCCGCAAATCCTGGCAGCAGCGCGTTATCATGATGATGCAAAAAACATCTCACATGCCGAGCAATTTGGCGGTGAGGCCTTTAAAATCCTCGAGTGGATGGAAGCACAACCTGCGCTGGCCGGGCGACTTCTAGAGAATAAGCCGGAAATTATGGCAGGTGCACATCATCTCAATGCCTTCTATCTGGTCGAAGCTGGTAAAATGCGGGCTGGATTGATCGCTTATTATCATGCCTACAGGCATCATCCGCGAACTGTGTACAAGGCCTGGAAGAGAATCATTTACGCGTTCTTCAGCCTGATAGGTTTGGGGCGTGTTCGTGAAATTTATCTTCGTTTTAAGCAGAACTCTTTGAAAAAAGAGACACGCGAATAAAAGTACCATGAGAAAGAAGTAAAGCTCTGTGAAGCAAAACAACTCTGTTTTTTCCATCAAAATCTATTGGCTCTTTGTGATCCTTATCTTTCTGGGAAGCATTTGGATTCGCCTGGTTGATATCAATGATCTTCCCCTCGATTTCCACCCAACACGGCAACTATTCTCTGCCTTGAAGGCGCGCGGCATGTATTATCAAGATTTGGTAGATATCCCCGAATGGCAAAAAGATATGGCTGTGCATCAATGGAAATCACAGCATACGCTTGAACCAGAGATTACTGAATGGCTGGCAGTTACCGCGTATCGTCAGGCTGGAATTGCAGATCTGGCTCTCCCGCGTATTTACAGCGTGATTTTCTGGGTGATTGGCGGCCTCTTTTTATTTTTCGCAGCGAGGCGTTTGGTCTCACCTGATGGGGCCTTGTTGACCGCATCTTTC
>NZ_CEYOSI010000018.1:0-27584 GCF_982879505.1 Candidatus Desulfolinea nitratireducens | reverse complement strand
TCTGAAGCATTGGGGCTTAGTGTTCGTCATGTTAGGCGTCTGTGGAAAAACTACCGAGAAGAGGGAGCAGTTGGATTGGTGAGCAAAAGACGCGGCATTATTCAACCTGGAGCCAGATCATTCTTCTTGCGGATTGATAAAACGAAAATCGCAATATGCATCACCACGACCAAGCGTCCCGGTGCGCTGCCAGCGAAGGTGGGGAGAAACGCCATCGTAAATTAAATCGTCCAGCCCACAGAAAACGGGGGTTAGTTCAGGTACGCCATATTTGGTCAGAGAATCCAGATAAAAGCAGGCGTGCATATTAAAGACAACTTGCTTTTTACTCACTTCCAGCCATTCGATATCAAATCCTTCTTTTGGAAAGGCACTCTTCATCATTTGCGGCGTTAATTTTTGGATCACCCGGTAGAAAAATGGGAACTGCCCAATAAAGGCCATCCGCTTTCGCCCGATGGTATACATCTCTTCGGTGACCTTACGGGTTAACTCCAGCACATCTTCTGGTGAACTGTGATCCTCTTTCAAAACCAAATACAAAGCCAAGATCGGCAATATATTTTCGCCAAAATGTTTCTCCAAAGCCTTTTGAGGGTATTTTTCACGTTCTCTCTCGATCTTCTTAATCCGGGCGATCACACGCTGATTTACTTCCTCGGCCAGATCAACCGGAAGATTTTTTATCAAGGCAACCTGCATTGCTCTTTGGTTCATATTTATGCCATCTTCACACGTACATCAACTGCAACCACGCCATCTTCCAGTACAGTCAGCGGATTGATTTCGATCTCAGCAATTTCGGGCAGATCATGCGCCAACTGTCCCAGCCGACGGAGCGCATCCACTACTCCAACACGATCAGCAGGGGCAAGATTTCGATAACCCGCCAGCTTGCGTCCCGCCCATGTTTTCCCAAGCATTTTTTCAGCTTCACGTACTGAGAGAGGAGCCAGGGCGAAAGCGACATCTTTCAACCCTTCGACTTCGACACCACCGGAGCCAAACATCATCAGGGCACCGAATTGGGGATCACGGACCGCACCCAGGATGACCTCCTGCCCTTGCGGGATCATGCGCTGGATCAGGACGCCCTCCAGGTTCGCGTCTGGACGTTGGGCCTGCACCCGCGCCATGAGCATCTCAAAGCCCTCTGCAATTTCTGCCGCAGAACCGAGATTGAGCAGGATTCCGTTCACGTCCGATTTGTGAGGGATGTCGGGCGAGGCGATCTTCATCACAACCGGAAAACCTAGCTCTTTACCCAGGCGAGCCGCTGATTCTGCGTCAGGCGCAAGTTTAATGGGCGTTGTAGGGATCCCATAGATATTCATTAATCGATCAGCAAATTCCGCCTCCAGCCATGTGCCGGGTTCAGCATCTGCCAAAACCGCCCGTGCTGATGGGGTATCCACATCAGTCAGAAGGGCAACAGATTCATCCATCTCCCTTAAGAATTCTGCCCGTTCAGCCAGTCGGGCCAATGCAGACGCCGCCCTTTCAGGGAAGCGATAATCGGGGATCTTCGCATTCTGAAAAAGTTCTGAAGCCTCTTCGATTTGGGTGCTGCCCATCAGCACCACCAGGACAGGTTTCTCGCTGGCCTGAATGATGGGAATCAGAATTTCGGCAGCATCACGAGCGGGATACATCGGCGGGGGCGGCAGAATGACAAGGGCGCCATCCACATTATGATCGACAAGGATCACCCGCAGGCACTCTCCATAAATCTCGGCGGAGGCTGAGGCAAGCATATCAACCGGATTATGAACGCTGGCCGCAGAGGGGAGAGTCTCCCCGAGGGCCGCGAGAGTTTTCTTATTGAATTCAGCAAGTTCCAGGCCATTTTGTTCAAGGGCATCCGCTGCGATCACCCCGGGGCCGCCCGCATTCGTCAGAATGGCTATGCGACGCCCTTGCAGAACAGGAGCCCAGGCAAGGGCACGCGCCCAATCAAAGATCTCTTCAGTCGTATCCGCGCGAAAAACGCCCGCTTTTTCAAAGGCGGCATCGAAAGCGGATTCGGCACCCGCCAGGGCACCCGTATGGGATGCAGCTGCACGCTGACCGCTCGCCGATCGACCCACCTTGAGGGCGATGACCGGTTTTACCTTGACAACGCGGCGCGCTTCTTCAATGAAGCGGGCTCCATTGCTGATATTTTCAAGATAAAGGGTAATTACCCTGGTATATTCGTCTTCTGCGACGAGGGGCAAAATATCCGTCTCAGTGACATCCGCCTGATTGCCCAGACTGATCAGACGGGAAAAGGAAAATCCCTCCTCTTTTGACCAATCGATCAACGCGGCGCAAATTGCCCCGGAATGGGAGATAAACGCTATCTCGCCGGGGAGAGGAAAGGGCGGTTGGAGGAAGGTTGTATCCAAAGGCAAATGGGTATCGAGCAAGCCAATGCAATTCGGTCCGATCATCCGGATTCCGTATTCCTTTGCCACCTGCAAAGTTTCGGTTTCGAGGACTGCACCGTCTTCCCCTGTCTCGCGGAAACCGCCCGAAACAAGGATGACCGCCTTAATGCCTCGTTCTCCACAGGCACGCATGGATTCGGACGCATATTTCGCCGGAACGACAACCACAGCGAGGTCAACCGGGTCCGGGACCTCAGCGATTGAAGCGAAAATTTGACGGCTAAAAAGATCGCCTCCTTTTGGGGAAACAAAATAAATCGGGCCAGCGTACCCGCTCTGGGTCAGGTTTCGGGCCACGCCATATCCCAGCTTTTGAGGATGTGAGGAGGCACCGACGACGACGATCCCATTTGGGTTGAAAAAAGGAGTCAGAGAACTATCTGTCATTGGTCAAATTTCAATTTTATACTTTCTAGGTAGAGAGTTTCTAAATTATAACCGCACGGGTGTATTGGAGCACTACAATTTCTACGAGAGTGACTATATTGATGGGTATAGAATAAAAATTCGGGAATTGAAAACCTGTTCCGCAAGGGAATCAATCCCCTTGCTAATTGGCGAAACCCGACTATAGTCGGCTTCAGGAACCCATCCTTTCATTAACATGTCCGCTTAAGCGGCCCACCCTCCCTGCGGTATAATTCCCTCATAAAAAAACAATCGTGTAATTCGTGTTTAAAAATATCTGCCGAACTGGGTAATAAATAATGAAACCAATTTTTCGCCCCTTCCTCGTCCCCACCCTGATCATGTTCACCCTTGGCTGGGGCGGTTTATATCTCATCATCAATTTCACCCTGCCTACCCTCTGGCCTCGCTGGGCATTCTTTTTCCTGACCACTCTCGCCCTGACCGGCACTGCATTACCGATTGTCTATTTTTTCAATCAACGTTTCAATCAAGCCAATTTCCCATCCACAAATATTATTCAGCGACAGGCGCTTTGGGCAGGCGTTTACGGGGCAACCCTGGCCTGGTTACAGCTTGGGCAGGTTGCCAATATCTCTATCGCTATTGGGTTGGCTTTGGGCATAATCGCCATCGAAGCACTCATCCGTTTGCGCGAAAAAAGCCAATGGACTCCCCCTGAAGTCGATTATGACTGATCTGCGCTCCCTCCCCTCTGTAGATAAATTGCTTTCAACGCATACCGCTGCAGAATTGATTGCAGAATATGGGAGACCGCTGGTGCTGGATGCCCTCCGAGCAATATTGGGGGAGATCCGGGCAGCTTATACTGCCGACAACACCAAGCCAATCCCACCAGCCAAAACGCTCCTGAGTTTGGCTGGCTCCCGTTTAACGACCTGGACTGAACCCACACTTTATCCCGTGATCAACGCCACCGGGGTTATCCTGCACACCAATCTGGGGCGCGCACCCCTTAGCTCTGCCACCATCAAAGCGATGGATTCGGTCGCACGCAGCTATTCCACCCTTGAATTTAATATGCAAAACGGGAAACGGGGTTCGCGCCTGATCCATGCTGAATCTGTGATTACACGCATAACCGGAGCCGAAGCGGCGATGGTCGTCAATAATAATGCCTCCGCCGTATTGTTGATCCTCTCTGCCCTCGCCAATCGTCGAAGGGTGGTCATCGCCCGTTCGCAGTTAATCGAAATCGGCGGCGGATTCCGCATCCCCGATGTGATGAAACAATCCGGCGCAAAACTGGTCGAAGTGGGCACAACCAATAAAGTCCATCTCGCTGATTACGAAAATGCGATTAATGAAGAACCGATCAAGTTGGTTATGCTAGCCCATCGCTCCAACTTCAAGATCAGTGGATTTACCGAAGAACCCTCGTTAGATGAAATCACCCGCGTCGCCCATGCAGCCGATCTCCCCGTTGTGGATGATCTTGGCTCCGGAACCTTACTCGACACTGAGCGATTTGGCCTGATCCACGAGCGGACAGTTCAGGAATCCCTCGCCGCAGGCGCAGATATCGTCTGCTTTTCCGGTGATAAATTGCTCGGAGGGCCGCAGGCAGGCATTATCGTTGGGCGTGCTGATCTGATGAATAAGATCAAGAAACATCCCCTGGCCCGCGCCGTGAGGGCAGATAAGGTTGCTCTGGCAGGAATTTCTGCCACATTGACACATTATCTAAAAGACGAAGCTGAGCGTGAGATTCCGATCTGGCGGATGATTTCCAAGCCGCCCAAACAGATCAAAGCCCGCGCTCAAGCTTGGGCGAATCATCTGGGACAAGGCAAAGTCATTCCCGGAGAATCGACCATTGGCGGAGGCAGCTTACCCGGGGAGGTTCTGCCGACCTGGCTCCTGGCCCTCGACGTTCCCAAAGCAGATAATTTCCTCGCAAAATTACGGAAACAAAATCCGCCCGTTATCGCACGCACCGAAAATGATCTCATCCTGCTCGATCCCCGTACCGTGCTGCAAGAGCAGGAAGGGGCCCTGTTGGTGGCATTGAAAAATTCATTAAAGTGACGAGTGAAGAGTGAAGGGTGATTTCTTTTTTCACTTTTCACTTCTCACTTACCCCTATTCATCTTATTATCTAACTCTGGAGATTCATGAAGTCAAACCTCGACAGTCTCATGCAAGACCGCAATCTCGACACCCTGCTTGTTTTGGGAAATACCCAGCATAATAGCCCCATGTATTACCTGACTGGCGGCCACCACGTGGGGGGAGCAACCTTGATCAAGAAAAAGGGAGAGAAACCGATTCTCTTTTACCGCGATATGGAACGCGATGAAGCAGCCAAGACTGGTTTGAAAACTATTTCATACAGCAAATACCCCGAAAAAGAATTGCTGAAAAATTCGGGTGGAGATATGATCAAGTTCTCAGCGTTGCGTTTGCAAAAGATCTTCGCAGACCTCGGCGTGGACTCTGGTCGTGTGGGCGTTTATGGGCATACTGATCTGAGTCATAGCTTCGCGATGTTGTCCCTGATGCAAAAGTACCTGCCTGAGATCACCTTCATTGGGGAATCGGGCACAGATTCAGTATTCCTGAATGCGATGGAAACCAAGGAAGAGGAAGAAGTTGCCCGCATCCGCGAAATGGGACGGATCACGATCGAGGTGGTCGGCATGGTGAAGGAATTCCTGACGAGTCATGCCGTGAGCGAGGATGAAATTCTTTTGCGGACAGATGGCAAGCCGCTTATGATCGGGGAGGTCAAAGGCAAGATCAATCTCTGGCTGGCGGAGCGCGGCGTCGAAAATCCCGAAGGGACGATCTTCGCCATCGGCAGCGATGCAGGTGTCCCCCACTCTGTCGGCAATGCATCCGATCCGATCCGCCTCGGTAGAACGATCATCTTCGATATTTTTCCCTGCGAAGCGGGCGGCGGTTATTTTTACGATTTTACCCGCACCTGGTGCCTCGGCTACGCGCCTGAAGAGGAGCAAAAACTCTACGACCAGGTCCGTGATGTTTACGAAAAGATTATCGACGAGATGGAGATCAATATGCCTTTCAGAGAATTGCAACGCATGACTTGCAAACTCTTTGAAGCCAAGGGGCATCCCTCCCCACTCAACACGGAGGCGCCGCTGGAAGGCTATGTTCACAGTCTGGGGCATGGAGTGGGGGTCAATATTCACGAACGACCCTGGTCAAGCTTGCAATTTAAAGAGGATAACCTGCTCCAAAGAGGCGTGGTTTTCACGATTGAGCCGGGGCTTTACTATCCATCCAAAGGGATGGGCGTCCGCATTGAGAATACCTACTATGCCCGCCCGGACGGCACTTTTGAACGGATTGCGGAGTTCCCCTTTGACCTTGTCCTGGAAATGAAGAGGTAGGATTTCACTGCGAGCAAAGCGTGGCAGTCTTCTTTCACACGATGGAGATTGCTCCACCCTTTTTATTCGGACTGACTTTAGAATGTTCTCTTATGACCATACGAATCCTTGCTATAAAATCTTCCTGCGCCAATGATACAATGGACATTGCAGAGGTAATATCATGAGCGAAAAAGACAAAATCGTCCACATAATTTTAGAACACCATCCTGACGCGCAAGCGATCTATCTCTTTGGCTCCCACGGTACAGCAGAGGAGCGCAAAGACAGTGATGTGGATATTGCTATCCTTCTCCCTCCGCAACAAAAAAATGAGAACGATTCTTTAATATTCAATGATTTGTGTTATGAACTGGAAACTTTGCTCGCTAAAGATGTCGACTTGTCAAATTTACGCCAAGCCCCGACCGTTCTGCAAAAAGAAATCATCGCTGCCGAACGTCGCATCTACTGTGCGGATCAATATGCAGCCGATGAATTTGAAATGCTGACCATCTCTTATTATCAAAGATTGAATGAGGAGAGAGCCGGGATCATCAAGGATGTGTTGGAAGTCGGAAGGATCATTGTCTGATCCAAACGTATTACGCGTTGCCGAGCGAACTCCCCTTTGAAGAAAATCACCTGAAGCAGGATGCAATTGCCATAAATTTACAGCGTGCCTGTGAACAATCAATTGACCTGGCAAACCACACCATCAAAAAACGAAAACTTGGTCTCCCAAAAGAAACCCGTGAGAGTTTTCGTCTGTTGGCGCAAAATGGGATCATTCCCCGAGACCTTGCCAAAAAACTCGAAAATATGGTCGGCTTTCGCAATACACTTGTCCATCAATATCAAGAACTTGATATCCAATTGATGAAGAATGTGATTGAAAAACGCCTGGACGATCTGATTGACTTCACAAACTTTATCATCAAAGAATTCACCTCCTAACACCATGACCATCCGAATCCTCGCCATTGAAACCTCCTGCGATGAGACAGCCGCTGCCGTCCTCGAAGATGGACGCGCGCTTTTGGCCTCCACCGTCGCTTCGCAAATGGAGATGCACGCCCGTTTTGGGGGCGTCTTCCCCGAAGTGGCCTCACGCCAGCATGTGCTCAGCATTACTCCAGTTATTGAGCAAACATTGGCAAAGGCGCATCTCACGCTCAAAGATATAGATGCCATCGCGGTGACGCGCGGCCCCGGGTTGGCTGGCTCGTTGGTTGTCGGCGTAAATGCAGCCAAAGGCCTGGCCCTCGGCAGCGACCGTCCACTCATCGGAGTCAATCACCTTGAGGGACATCTCTATTCAGCTTGGGTACATAAAGCTGAAGATGAGGCACCACCTGAACCAGAATTCCCCCTGATGGCAATCCTCGTTTCAGGCGGACATTCCGAACTCAATCTGATGAGCGATCATTTGCAATATGAACGGCTCGGCGGGACGCTTGATGATGCAGCTGGTGAGGCCTTCGACAAGGTCGCCCGCATGTTGGGATTACCCTATCCCGGCGGGCCGACAATACAGGAGGCCGCAAAGAACGGCGACCCGACCTCCTTCAACTTTCCGCGTTCGTGGCTGGGCAAAAACTGGGATTTCTCATTCAGTGGGCTTAAAACCGCTGTTTTACGTGAGGTCCAAAAGCTATCAAAGGAAGGGAATCTCCCGGTCGCAAATCTGGCTGCCAGTTTCCAGGCCGCCGTTGTGGATGTGGTCTTCACCAAAACGATCAATGCCGCACGGGAATTTGGGGCAAAAGAGATCCTGGTCGCAGGCGGGGTTTCAGCAAATGCCGCCCTGCGCGAGGCATTCCTGGGGCAGGATGAATTCCCGGTCAACATCCCTCCGCTTTCCCTGTGCACCGATAACGCGGCCATGATCGCTGCGGCGGGCTATCAACGCTTTATCAACGGGCAGCGCGATGAGCTTGATCTGGACATTTTACCGACCTGGCCGCTCTCCCAGGTAAAACTCATTGTCTGATTCAAAACACTTTTCTCGCAGGGATTTTCTTAAGCTCAGCAGTGCATCTTTTGCCGCCGGGCTGCTTGGGGTTTACACACCTGGCGTCCTGGCAAGGGAAACGGAACCCGAATCTTTCCAGGCCTTTTTTCATGGCAGGCGGGATCAAGCCCAGGTCGCGTTGAGTTACGATGATTGCCATCTGGTGCATATTCTGCAAAACCTGGAAAAACTGCTCAGAGACTATCCGGAAGTCAGAGTCACATTCTTTCCCACCGGTGAGGCTTTGCTCACGACCAACGATAAAGATGCCGGAATTTGGCAACGCTTCCTTGAAGGTGGGCATGAGATCGGCAGCCATACCTTTGACCATGTCAACCCGGATGTGCGCTCAACAGAAAATTTGATGGAAGATCAAGCCAAATGGGTGGGGGCGCTTCACCAGGTGACAGAGAGCCGACCTCCCGTCCGCTTTGCGAGGCCGCCTTATGGTTCATCCAGCCCGACCTATGGCAGGATGTGTGCATCGAAAGGGTTGGTATCAACGATGTGGTCAGCGAGCTGGGGCGGAGAATTGGAACTGGCAAGGAAAAATATGGAGGCGGTCGAAAACGGGGATGTGATCCTGATGCACACCAGCACACAGGATGTTGAAACCAATACGCCCTTTGGTCTGGATTTATTAACAGAACGCGGAATCCGCGCGGTGACACTTTCTGAACTTTATTTTGCCACCGTTAAAGAAACGATCGGCGGAGGGAGTTGTGATACCACTTCATACCACTCCCAAAGTTGCCCTGAGTGAAATGAATAGGATGGGAATTCTCTCATTTGACATTCCCTTCAATTTATGCCATACTTTCCATACGCAGGGAGACCTGCCCAAAATTACCATCCCACAGAAGAGGAGGTGGTGCCCATGAATGACAGTACCAAACTTAGTGCGGCGGCATCCCTCCTCGGTCTTCGATAAGGGAAGCCGCCGCACGCAAAAGAAAAGCCGTCCAGAAATGGGCGGCTTTTCGCTGTTTATTAGAACCCGTTCCTTTGGAAAGAACGGGTTCTTTGTTGGTAAAGATTCTTCCCCCCTCTGGCTCCCCCGTAAGACAGGGGGAGAACCATTCCCCTCCCTGCTGGCGGGGGAGGATAGGTGGGGGTATATTTATTCTTCATCCCCAAAAGAAATGCCCATATCCCGGGCAGTGCGAACGCCATCGCCATATACATCTACACGTTTGGGCACCGCCAAAGCCTCCTCCAGGCTAATATCTCCAACCTCCCCGTTTGACAGAGAAACCATTCGGCCAAAGCCGCCTTTGGCAGCCAGACGGGTTGCAGCTGCGCCATAGCGAGTGGCCAGCCAGCGGTCGAAGGGAGTCGGCGTTCCACCACGCTGGATATGTCCAAGCACAGTGACGCGTGTTTCCTGCTCGGTATTATTTTCGATATAACTCCCAACCAAATGACCGACACCACCAAGCCGGGGAAGGTAAACTGCATCGCCGGAACGAGAAAAAACCTGCTCCCCTTCCTGGGATTTTGCTCCCTCTGAAACAGCCAGAATACTGAAATGACGACCACCTTCAATCCGGCGCATTATTTTCCTGACAACCGCATCATAGTGGAATGGAATCTCCGGGATCAAGATCACATCTGCGCCGCCAGCGACACCGGCGTGCAGGGCGATGAAACCCGCGTCGCGGCCCATCAGCTCGAGAACCATCACCCGATGATGGGATTCTGCAGTCGTATGCAATTTATCTATCGCCTCGGTAGCTGTATCCAGCGCGGTATCAAAACCAAAGGTGACCTCGGTTCCGCCAACATCGTTATCGATCGTTTTGGGCACGCCAATTACAGGAACGCCTTTTGCAAATAATTCCTGTGAGATCTTCAACGTGCCATCACCACCAATTACGATCAAAGCATCCAGTTTGATTTTCTTGATCGCAGCAACGATCTCATCCGAAATATCTTCAACGATCATCACGCCATTGCGAAGAACTTCCCGCGCAAATGGGTTCCCACGATTTGCCGTCCCCAGGATCGTACCCCCTCGCGGGAGGATCCCACGTACCTCATCGCGTCCAAGAGGCAGCAGCCCTTTGGGATTCAAAAAACCGTCGTAACCATCGCGAATTCCAACAACTTGACAATCATAGCTACGGACGGCCGTTTTAACGACTGCTCGAATTACTGCATTCAGCCCTGGCGCATCTCCACCACCTGTCAGCACGCCAATCTTCTTCATCCTGACTCCTATAGCTACCTTTTCATTGCCCTCCGCGCCAACCGATCAGCGCGTTCATTACCGGGATGTCCGGCATGTCCCTTCACCCACATCCATTCTACTGTATGTTTTCCCAGGGCAGCATCAAGCGCCTTCCACAAATCCACATTTGCCAACTTTCCCTTTTTTCGTTTCCAATTACGCGCTTTCCAGGTGGGCATCCACTCGGTGATGCCCCGTTTTAAATATTCAGAATCAGTAAATAGCTCAATTGTAGAGGAGGGTTCAACGGTCAAGAGCGCCTCCAGTGCAGCCCTCAACTCCATGCGATTATTGGTTGTCTCCATTTCGCTTCCCGTGATGACCTTCTCATCCAGCCCCAAATATATGACCGCCGCCCAACCACCTGGGCCGGGATTTGGTTCACAGGAGCCATCAGTATAAATTCTAATCATTTATTATTCCTATTTTTTCAAAACTTCCCCTCACCCTCCGCCCTCTCCCAAAACGGGAGAGGGGACCTTTTAGTCACTTAATGCTCGCGCGGCTTCATTCATCTGTGCCAAAATTGCTGCCACTGAACCTGCCTGCGCATCAACCCGAAAAATATACTCAAACCCATCGCCCAAAAGATAGCGGACTCGATGCCATGAAGGCAGTTTCGGCTGAATTTCGGCCTGTGAGATCAGGTCGACAGCTTCTGCCCATTGGGGATGCCCTTTTTTATATTCGGCCAGCTCATCCAGGGAGGATGCGCGCAGAGGGAAAAGGGCGGTACTCTTCACCCAGCGGGTTTGATTATGGGGCTCAAGCATCCACTTGACGAAAAGCCAGGAGGCCAAGGCCTCAGCATCATCTGTTTCGAGAATGGCGAAGGAAGACCCATACACCACCAGCGCCCCTTTCTTTTCTCCAGGAAAAGGAATCACCGTCCATTCATCGTGGCTGCCCAGGGTCAGAAAGCTCCTTGATATTTCATCAAATTCCTCCATACTGGCGGTGATGAAGAGTGCCGAGCGCCCGGCAAATTGTTCGTAGGGAGTCTCTGCGGTGGATAGCCAGGCACATTGATTGTCATAAAGCTTTTTCAATCCACTAAAGGCATTAATATTTTGGCTGCTGATAAATTGATATTCTTCATTGACAAATGGGCCGCCTTCAAATCCAACCATCCACGAGAGAACACCGCTTGAATCAAAATCTACTATCCAGCCACCTTTGCCATCATTATCAAGGTCATCGTCTGAGCGCATAAATTGATTTGCGGCACAAGCCTGTTCTTCAAATTCTTCAAACTTTAGAGGGGGCGCATCAAAGCCAAGTTCTTCACCCCAGGATTGGTTATAGATGAGAAATTGTGACGTCCGTTGAGCGGGGAGTGCCAGCCATGTTGTTTCGCGTTGATCTTGTTCAATGAAGATACGAGGGAAATCGGCTTGCTCGATAACGGTCATCCCCCAAATTGGATCGGTAATATAGGGAGCCAGATCGGTAATGGAATCCGCCTCGTCCCAAACCGAAATTTGTTCGGAGAGTGCCACAACCACATCCGGGCCTTGCGGCGTATCAAGCGCATCCGTCACCATGTTGAAAAGCATATTATAGCTACCCTGATAGGCCGCGCTAACAGTGATTCCCCAAGGGTTCTCTTTGTTGAACTCCTCAACTTGCAAATCAAAAAGCGCGGCTGGTGCACCAAACCAGGGATGCCAGACCTCGATCTCGATCCCCTTAAGATCATCTTCTTCCACATCCAGGGTGCTGATCGGGATCGGTGTCGCGGTGGGACGAGGTCTGCTGATCGCCGTGATTGGGATCGCTGAAGGAGTTAAACCAGGCGTTGAGGGCTGGCAAGCTGAAATAAGAAGGATACCCATCAGTAAGGGTATATAAGAGAATGGAGTTTTAGCCATAGGCTACCAGAGGCACAGGAATAAAGACCAGAATAAAAATAATTAAGGCAAAGAAAGCCATTTTGCGCCGACGAGGGTCAAGCTCGGTAATTTGGTCGAGGGGTTCCGCGTGAACACGTCCCAGAAAATAAAGCATAAATGCCCACAGCCACCATCCTTCCCAGGCAAAGCCGAGAACGATTAATACAGCAAATATAAAGGGAGCAGCTTTGCTCGCCTTCCTGCCAAAGACTGCATAGAGCAGATGTCCGCCATCCAGCGTGCCCATGGGAATTAAATTCAATGCAGTGACAAGGAGCCCTGCCCAACCGGCCCAGGCGACGTTATGCACCTGCACATCAAGTCCGCCCAAGGGAAATGGTCGACTGGTAAATAGATAACGAAGCCAGTAAATAAAAGGTGATACACCACCATAACTGACTGGTTCAGGCAGCCACTGCCCGAAAATGGCATATTTTGAAAATAGATAAAGCAGGGAATTGCCCTCGATAATCCCTGATCCTGTTATTGGGCTAATCTCAGAAAGGGAGAGACCCAGCAAAAGAACCGGAATAGCGACGACCAATCCTGCAATGGGACCAGCGATCCCAATATCAAAAAGAACACGTTTGTTTTTCGGGCGTTCCTTCATTTGGATAAAGGCACCCAGTGTACCCAGAATACTTAAGGGATAAGGCAGGGGTAAAAAGAAAGGCAGGGAGACGTTGGTTTTATGATAACGCCCCATCAGATAATGTCCAAACTCATGGGCAAGGAGGATTCCCAATAAACTGGCAGCAAAGGGCCATCCCCGCCAAAGGTGAAGGAGGGCATCCTGCGCCAAAATGGTAAAAGAGACGCTCTCAGGGAGAGTTGACTCAAAAATCGCACCTGTAAAGAGAACGCTGAAGAGTGTTGCAAGAAAAAAGAGGATATTTTTTGAGAATCCAGTGGCTTCAGGAGTTACTGCGCTATGAACAAGGATAATGACCTGTTTGCCATCCTCAATCTGAAAAAGGGGCGTGATGGAATAATGCGCTAGTCTTTCTTTTAGTTGGTCATAGGCAGCAGCAGAGTCAGTTCCCCTCAGGCGGCCCTGATAGCGGATGAGATATCCACGCCTGGTATCACCCAACATAATACTTTCAGATTGAAATATTTTATCAACGAGATTATTCAGGGTTTCTGCTTCAGGGATGGGCATTGGATTATTCCACTTCGATTATCTTACTGAGACCACTGATCTTCACTGTCCATGCTTTTCCCGTATGGGGCAACCCCCCGCAAGCGGGGGGTATTGAGGAATATTAGGCGGGAGTGCATGGGAGTCGAACCCACCACGGCCCGCAACGCGACCCGTCACCGATGTTGAAGACCGGGAAGCCCACCGGGACTTAACCACTCCCAGCAACAAGGATAATCGAAGGCGGAATCTTTTGCAAGAGATGCTTATGAGTAAACCCTTAAAGGGATTATTGCAGAATTTCTCTCAACATATACTCCAACACATAAATAATGATCCGCGTGCAATTTTAGTGGATGGAGTTCCGTTGCAGATAATCTTCCTTGATGGGAGTGCCTAATTTGCTGAGTATTTGTCATAGCAAACGAGCGGAGCGAGCATGGCAATCCTCTTGTTTGTCGGCGAGATTGCTCACCTGCACTGCAAAGCACGCAGTGCGGCGCATGTGTCGTCGGGTGAAACTCTCCAGAAGCGTCTTCTTGATTGCCGTTTTTTTAATAAACTTTTCCAATCTAACCAGTTCAACTACTGCTAGCTACCACTTTAGCACCATCTAGTTCTTGGACAATCCGCGGAACGACTTGCTCCCATCCTACCGGCATCAAGTGAATACCGTTTACACCTTCTTTATTACGGATTGCTTCAATGATTTCCAAAGCAATGATTACCGCTTCTTCTTCTACACCATCCCCTGCATCCTCTAGGCGCTTCAATAGTTGATCCGGAATTCTTACGCCGGGGACCTGATTGTGCATATACTGCGCCATTTTCAGGCTACGTAAGGGTGTTATCCCAATAAGAATATAAACCTTGTCAAGGATATTTCGTTTTGCCAGCTCATTCAACCATAGTTCCAATCCATCAGGATCAAAAACCAGATTAGTTTGGAAAAACTGAGCGCCAGCGTTCACTTTTTTATGCTCCCTAATCGCTTGAATTCTTGGATTAGAAGCAAAGGGGGCAGCGGCTGCACCCAAAAAGATTTGAGGTGGATTTTTTATCTCTCTGCCACCCAAATATATCCCTTCATCCCGCATCCGCCGCAATATCCAGAGCATTTGTACCGAGTCTATATCCAGGATATCCGTTCGCGACATCGGTTTTGGTCCAAGCCTGGCACTATCTCCTGATACAACCAGCACATTTCTGATACCTCGGGCACTTGCCCCGATTACATGACCTTGTAGACCCGTTCTGGTTTGATCCCTCGCAGCAATTTGCAATACTGGCTCCGCCCCAGCCTCAAGCGCAAACTCGCAACATGCCAAACTGGACATCCTTGGTGTTGCTGAAGCCGCATCAGTAAAATTTATTGATGTTGCATATTGTTTGATCAACTCAATATCACGTAGTAATTTTCCTGTGGCAGTGCTTGCAGGAGGAGATATCTCTGCTGCAACGACAAATTTCCCTGAACGTAGCTGCCGTTCTAGCTCAGAGACTGGCTCTTCATATCCAGGTGGATGATATTGGTCATCTCCCTGCCACCAATCGGGTTGGCGGATTGATTTAAAAACAGAATCCCATATTTGCTTGCGCTCGCCAGCATCTTTTTTAAAAAAGCTTCCAAAAAAGGTTTTTGTACCTGTTTCTTTTACTTTTCTTACAACCTCTCCCCATGTTTCTTCACCAACAATATCCCAATCTAATGGAGGTAGTACTTCTAATAGCATTTCTTCGCGATCCATTTTTTTAGCGCGATCAAAGATTTCATACCAAATACAGGGATAGCTCGGATCAATATAACAATGCTCGCTAGTGGAACCCCCACAAGGTCCATTTCGTAGTCCTTTTGGGCAAGCCATCGGGCAGACGAAGGCGGTTTCTTGGAGTAGGCAATTACCACACATCCGACATGCAAACAGTGGCCCCTTGATCATTCGTTCGATCGGTTCAAGAATATATGATTGTCCCGATTTTTTCTTTGATGGTAAGTATGGTAATTGGTATCTTCGTCCTGGAGTAAATAGTGGCATCTCTAATCCTTCCATTCTACAATAAAATTATCTTAGTTTGGCTAATTCGCGAAAAAATTTCCGGAATTTAAGATTTCTGCCATTTTCCATAGAGATATTCTTAAATCATATTATCTAACGCACATCATGCCAAGTGGTCAGCACTTCCGTTGCTCCGGCTTTGATCGCTCGAAGTAAGGCATCCTGATCTACAGGGGTGCTGTATACACGTACGCCTGTTGCATTATAAATCGCATTGCAAATTGCAGGTGCCGTGCCAATTGGGGCCAATCACCAACGCCTTTTGCACCATATGGTCCGAAAGAAACCGGATCCTCAACAATATGAGAGATAATCTCTGGCAAATGCTTTATGCTCGGGATTTTATACCGGGCAAACATAACTGACCAGGGAACACACTTTTCAGTAATATATTCCTCCGTCAGACAGTTTCCTAATCCCATCATAATCCCGCCTTCGATCTGTCCTTGTACAGAGCGGGGGTTTATAGCTCGGCCTACATCAGCACCTGAAATAATTCTTTTTGCTTTGACCTCCCCAGTTTCCAGGTCCACTTCCACCAAGGCAGATAACAAATCCGTACGACTGACAACCAATAGATGGATCAGTTCACTGATAAGCAATTTGAATCCAACGGGACGCAAGCGCAGCCTCACTCTGGAACCGAGATCGCCCCAGTCACGAACATGCATATAGGCAGGCACAGATTATTTCAATATGCGGTTTTCAAATCAGCATCCTATGCAGCCTCTTTGGGCTTATGCTCACGCCAATAGCCAATATAGCGCATACCATGGTTATCACGCCCCATCAAAAGATCAGTGGCCCGAATTGTGTTAGTCAACTTGATCGGGTCTGTGATCGCACATGTTGCTCCCATCCCTATGGCCAATGATAGAAACGCCTGATTGATGATGTGGCGATCTGGCAGACCAAATGACACATTGCTGGCTCCCAGGTTGATATTTACGCCAAATTCTTGTTTCAACATCTGGATCGTCTGCAAGGTAACTGCTCCAGCATTGCTATCCGCACCCACAGTGAGTACCAACGGATCTATGACGATATCTTCAATACCAATACCCAGTTTAGCAGCGCGCTCGATAATTCTTGCAGCGATAGCAACCCGGGTTTCAGCATCATTGGGAATGCCATTATCATCCATGGTAAGACCGATGACCGCTGCACCATATTCCTTGACCACAGGTAGCACGGCTGCCAGAGACTTTTCTTCTCCATTGACAGAGTTCACCAGTGGCTTTCCCGGTAACACAGCCAGCGCAGCCGCCAATGCAGCATGGTTGGCAGAGTCCAAGCACACTGGCACATCAACTGATTCAGTTACGATCCGGGCTACTTCCGGCAATACGGCTACTTCATCGATGCCCGGCACGCCAACGTTGACATCCAGAATATCTGCACCTGCCTCAACTTGCTTGATGGCCAGGCCGCGGATATATTCATAATCACCTTCTTTTATTTTCCCGGCCAATATCTTCCGCCCAGTGGGATTGATCTTCTCCCCAATAATTACAAAGGGTGAATCTATGCTGATCTTTACCTCTTGTTTTTCGCTTTTCAAAACAGTTTCCATGGTGAGTTCCTTTTAGTTTAGTGAATTAGTTATTTTTCCAAGGTGAATACCTTGACAAATCCATATCGAATATTGATAGCATTAAATCTTTGTAAAGCACTCATGTACAACATTGACATGAAGTTTTCCTGAAACACGTGTCTCTTCAAACCGATCACCAAATTGAGTTACACGCTCGCTGACCCTGGCTATGATTGCTTCTTCATCAATTGTTCCAAATTGACCATCTCGACGGATAAGATTCCCCGCGATCATTGAATCAGAAACTTCAACATGATTCGTATTTGTTGCCAGGAAGCGCATCAGAGTTTCTTTATGTGTGAGGAAATAAGTATTATATCCATTTAAAACAATGGTTATAATATCCGCTTATTTTCTAACTTCCAAGTTACCTATTTTATCTTCAATTCCGTAGACTTTGGCACTCCCGTCTTTTGGGCGATTTGAAGAGAAAGAAATATTAATTGCGAGATAGAATTATAATATCATTTTAATTCTACCATCAGAGAAAAAGGATTACTTATGTCCCTAAAAACACAATTTCTCCTAGATCCAAATGTAATCTTCCTCAACCACGGTTCATTTGGAGCCACCCCACAACCAGTATTTGAATCATATAAACACTGGCAATACAGGCTAGAGAAGCAACCGGTTAAATTCATAGGTCGGGAAATACACAGCTATCTGAAAAACGCTCGACAGAAACTAGGGGAGTATCTCCATATTCAGCCAGATGATCTAGTGTTCATTCCAAATGCTACTTTTGGGGTCAACATCCTTGCTCGTTCAATCAAACTAAAAGAAGGGGATGAAATTCTGACATCTGACCATGAGTATGGTGCTTGTGAAAATGCTTGGATTTTTAGTTGCCGAAAAACAGGGGCATCTCTTGTCCGTCAGCCTATTTCCTTACCAATAACATCCTCTGCTCAAATCGTTGAACAGTTCTGGCAAGGCGTTACTCCACGCACAAAGGTCATATACATAAGTCATATCACGTCGCCCACCGCTCTTTGTATGCCGGTAAGCGAAATTTGTAAACGAGCAAGGGCAGCAGGGATCATCACGATTATTGATGGTGCCCACGCCCCTGGCCAAATGAATATTGATCTTGAAGATTTAGGTGCAGATTTCTACGTTGGAAATTGTCATAAATGGATGCTCGGAGCGAAGGGGGCTGGCTTCCTTTATGCGAGTAAGGAGATGCAAAAAATAGTCGAGCCTCTTGTTGTAAGCTGGGGATGGGGAGATAATTCACCATACACTACTGGTTCGGATTTCCTGGATAATCTTGAATGGTGGGGAACAAAGGATCCCGCTGCTTATTTATCCATTCCAGCAGCAATCCATTTTCAGGAAGAACATGACTGGCCGTCTGTGCGCCGAGAGTGTAATCAAATACTTCGGGAAACTTTGCGACGAATTAGCGAGCTTACGGGTATTCCCCCAATCTATCCAGATGCGAATGGTTACTACTACCAGATGGCAACAGCCCCTTTGCCTGCGATTGATAATCTTATTGAATTTAAAACCCAATTATACGCACAATATCAGGTTGAAGTACCTTGCCTCGAATGGAACGAGGACCCATACATCCGCATTTCTATTCAGGCATATAATTCTCTTGAGGATATCAATATTCTACTAGATGCTTTAGAACAGATGTTGCCAAACTATCAATTATGAGAAAACTTATTAGGTCTAGGCAAAAATTGAGCGGATAGAATGAGACATATTTGTGGTTCTGATCACTGCCATTTATAACAGGCGCCAATGTAAATATCGGCAACATGTAAAAAAACGCTGTTACGCTGGTGATCTGGCTCAGGAAAATACCCCGCGTTTGTGTTGAGATAGATTGCCAATTTTTCGCGGGCTGCTGCCATCAAAGAAGTCACACGCCTGCCAAGAAATTCAACCGGCTGACGTTCCAGTTCTCGCTGCCAGGCCTGATAGACATCAAAGACCGGTTTTGGACAGGCGCAAAAAGAGCCGTGATTGAGAAAGGTGATTTCCGGGTCGAGAAGAAAGTGTTTTTTCATGCAGATATGATCTCCAAACCGTAGTGTTATGAAGGATTTTACCGCGATTTCTTTGGCGAGAAGAAATCTCCATATATCTGAGGTGAAAGTCTCTCGCAGCAACGTTATGCATTTCGGGTTATCTGAAAAACCGCAACGCCGAGCATTGGGACAAGGGCTTAATTGACCGTTCTTCTATAATTGGCCCGTATCATAACGCGTTAAAATATCTTCCAAATAACCGGGGCGATCATAGCGCTCTAAAGAAAACTCTCGCGCATAAGCATGACGCATTTGGCCAGTAATTTGGGCGGCCAATAAATCCCCGGCCCCACAGGCGGCCATGATCCCGTAACCTGAGAGCGCCCCGATCAAATATGCGCCTTCAACAGGAGTCTCACCGATCAAGGGTCGGTTCTCCGGTGTTTTTGTATAATAGCCGCCATCAAGGATCGGTCGAGGCATATGATCAAAATATTTACTCAGTCCAGGGAGCATCTTAGAGAGTCCGCGCAAGGTGATCTCGGGGTATTTTTCATCCAGCGGTAAGGGCCAGATTGGAGCGATCTGTTTTTTCTGATACTCCCAGAGCATCAATATCATCTGGCTTGCACTTCCACCTTCTGGCCGGATATGTACCCCTGAAGGAAAATTATCCAGCATCCAGTCCAAACCCTCTTCCAGAAGAAATTCACGTTCTTCATCTGTCCACTCAAGCTCCTGGGCGTCATCCCAGATCAATAAGGGTGCCTCACGCCCTACTGTATCGAGTTTGTCATTGAAGGCGGCTTTGAGATGCAACTCGGTAAACACAGGTAGATCGAGCCCGATCATTTTTCCGACTTCCTTGAACATGGGACCGGCAGCGTTGATAAAGATATCCGTGCTGATGCGGCGACCATCTGCCAGCTCAACAGCGCGGACTTTCTCATTATTGATAGCCACACCGATGACTCGGGCCGATTCATACCTGACCTCCAGCTTGCGTGCGCCTTCGAGCAGCGTCATCCCCAGTTGTTGGGCGGAAAGCCACCCAGCGCGGCGGACATGCAATGCCGCAACTACCTCTTCCGTCAGATAAGGGAAATGCTCACGGATGAGTGCAGGATCAAGGATCAGGTCTGCGCCATCAGCCTGATCGTGGAATCCTTCTGGGGCCGCGGGTTGGTAATCTCCTCCTCCAGAGCGATGAATTCTCAATTGGCCGGCTCCCAGACTTGAAATCCGCGTGGCGCGTTCGGTTATTTCCGGAATCTTGCTTTCATCCCCGGTCAGATATAAATAGCCCCGTCGATTCATATGGATGGGATTACCTGTCGCATTGGCGAGTTCTTCCATCAAATCTATACTATGGTTCATCAGCGCAAGCATGGCCGGATCAGGCCACCAATTTCGATAGCATTCACTCGAGTGATCACTGGTCAGGCTGAGCGGGGGGCGTTCGTCGATCAATAAAATATTGTTGACGCCTGATTTGGCAAGGTAATAGGCTGCACTGACACCAGCGATCCCGGCGCCACAAATGAGTATATCCGCTTGATTTTTTGGCATAAATATTCCTGAGATTGAGATGGTCTTTTTCAAAGTTTGAAATTTCAATAAATTATAGAACAGAGATCTATTTTAGGATATGAATCTTTCAGATCTAATATCGGGGGAATAAGTTATGGTTGGATATGAATATACGCAGGATTGAATATATTTCATGGTTGACAGTTCACCCATGCTTGGGTAGAATTGCGCCCAATATCACAGTCAGGAAATGACTGACAGGAAAATATGATAAATACTTTCGCTCTCTACCTTCTTAGCCTTATTATTATTTTGGTTCTTATCCTTGGGATTACGAACCTATTTACGTTTGGGCCAGCTAGAAAGGTGAGAGTGAAGAGCAGATAATCAGCAAAACACATACCTGAAGCTAAAGCAAAGGGCTGCCCAAACGGGCAGCCCTTTTTTGTTATCTATTTTCCCCCGCCCAGCCTCCCCCGTTTCAAAAATCGGAAACAAGGGAGGAAGAAGGAACAGGAATAATGAGATCAGATACCATCAAAAAAGGATACGAACGCGCTCCACATCGCTCGCTTCTCAAAGCGACGGGCGTCAAGGATGAAGATTTCGCAAAACCTTTTATTGCGATTGTCAATTCTTATATCGATATTATCCCCGGACATGTTCATTTGCAGGAATTTGGACGCAAGGTCAAAGAGAGGGTTCGTGCTGTGGGCGGCGTTCCATTTGAGTTCAACACCATCGGTGTGGATGACGGAATCGCGATGGGGCATGCAGGGATGAAATTCAGCCTGCCCTCCCGGGAGTTGATCGCTGACAGCGTTGAAACGATGATCCAGGCCCACCAATTTGACGGGATGGTCTGCATCACCAATTGCGACAAGATCGTCCCCGGCATGACCATGGCTGCGCTGCGGGTGGATATTCCCACGATCATCATTTCCGGCGGCCCCATGGCGGCAGGCCTGACACCCGACGGTGAAGTGGTCGATCTGATCTCAGTCTTTGAAGGCGTTGGTGCATTCAAAGCGGGGAAGATCGACGCTGCTCGCCTGAAAACGCTCGAGGATTTCGGCTGCCCGACCTGTGGCTCCTGTTCTGGAATGTTCACCGCCAATTCGATGAATTGTCTGCTCGAGGTATTAGGACTGGCACTTCCATTCAATGGTTCAGCATTGGCGCTGAGTGAAGAACGCGAAGCGCTGGCTCAAAAAGCTGCCAGTCAAATAGTAAATCTGGTCGAAAAAAATCTGACACCACGTCAGATCGTCACCGCCGAGGCCTTTGATGATGCCTTTGCCCTCGATATGGCCATGGGTGGCAGCACCAATACAGTTTTGCATACCCTGGCTTTGGCACATGAGGCCGGGATCGAATACAGTCTTGAAAGAATCAATAAGGTCGCCGATAAAACACCCCATTTATGCAAAGTCAGCCCGTCCGGAACGTGGCATATGGAAGATGTGCATCGCGCAGGAGGCATCCCTGCCATTTTGAACGAGTTGGCAAAATCCGATGGGTTGCTAAATCTTGATCGGCCAACGGTATCGGGCACAAGTTTACGTGAATCTATCGCCGGGATTGAGATCAAGGAACATGATGTGATCCGTCCACTGGAGAATCCCCATTCTTCCACCGGCGGTCTCTCGATCCTCTTTGGCAATCTCGCACCCAAAGGTTCAGTAGTGAAAACAGGCGGGGTTGACCCCTCCATGCACCAACACACTGGGCCGGCGCGAATTTATGAGAGTCAGGATGATGCCATGCGCGGCATTCTCAATCAGGAAGTCCAGGAAGGCGATGTGGTCGTCATCCGTTATGAGGGGCCAAGTGGCGGACCCGGGATGCAGGAAATGCTCTCACCGACCTCTGCCATCATGGGGATGGGGCTTGGAGAAAAAGTGGCCTTGATCACGGATGGACGATTTTCCGGCGGCACACGCGGCGCTTGTATTGGTCATATCAGCCCTGAGGCCGCGGCACGCGGCCCCATCGCAGCATTGCAAGATGGCGATTTGATCGAGATCGATTTGAAGGCACGCACACTAAATGTAAAGCTCAGCGATGAAGAAATAGAAGCCCGTCTAAAGGCATTACCCGTATTTTCAGTAGAAACCCAGAGCTCATGGCTGCGCCGCTACGCCCGCATGGTAACCAGCGCAGACCAGGGGGCGGTGTTGGTCTGATCCTTGCCCTTACCCTTCACCCTCTCCCGCAAGCAGGAGAGGAGACTAATTGAAATCTGAAATTATTTTTAGGAGAAAGAAATTATGAAAAAAACTGGTGCAGATATTTTGATGGAATGCCTGATCCGCGAGGGCGTGGATACGATTTTTGGATATCCCGGTGGGGCAATCATGCCCGTTCACGACGCAATGCTGAGATATCCGGTGCATCATATCCTGACTCGCCATGAACAGGGAGCCGCTCACGCTGCGGACGGATACGCGCGTGCCTCAGGCAAGGTCGGCGTTGCCGTGGCAACTTCCGGGCCCGGAGCGACGAATCTTGTGACTGGCATCGTCACCGCAAATATGGATTCGGTACCGATCGTTTTCATCACCGGCCAGGTTGCTGCTGATCTGATCGGAGGAGATGCCTTTCAGGAGACAGATGTAACCGGTATTACCCTGCCAGTCACGAAACATAATTATCTGGTCACCCGTGCTGATGAGATCGCTCAAGTTGTGCGGGAAGCCTTTCATATCGCACGTAGCGGACGCCCCGGCCCGGTCTTGATCGATATTTGCAAAAATGCCCAGATCGAAGAAACTGAATTTATCTACCCTGAAACAATTTCTCTGCCCGGTTATCATCCGCCAGAGCACGCGCCCATGGAGGGTCTGGAAAAAGCCGTAGAGCTGATCAAAAAAGCAGAGCGTCCGGTGATATTGGCAGGGAACGGAGTGCTCATGTCCGGGGCGATGGATGAGCTCCAAATCTTTGCCGCCAAAACCAATACGCCTGTTGCAATGACCCTCCTCGGGCTGGGAGCGATTCCCGCATCCAGTCCGCTCAGCCTGGGAATGATGGGGATGCACGGCGAGGCCTATTGCAACTCAGCCATCCAGGAATCCGATCTAATTCTCGCATTTGGGATGCGCTTTGATGATCGGGTAACCGGTATGCTCAGTACCTATGCCCCCAAGGCCAAAAAAATTCACATTGAGATCGATCCCTCCGAAGTCCATAAAAATGTCTTCGCAGATGTGCCTTTGATCGGCGATCTAAAAACCGTCCTGACCGATTTGATCCCCATGCTGGATGAATATGATCACGAAAAATGGATGCAGCAGATCGACGTGTGGAAAACTGAAACGAAAGAACGCAGTGTTATGGCCTGGCCCGATGATGACAAGCTCTACACTCCGCATGTCATCCGTGCACTTTGGAAAGCAACCAGTGGTGACGCTCTCGTGGTGACTGGTGTCGGGCAACATCAAATGTGGGCGGCGCAATATTACGAATTTGAAAAACCCTACCGGCTGCTCACCTCTGGCGGCGCTGGCACAATGGGATATGGGCTGCCCGCCGCGCTTGGCGCCTGGTTCGCTCATAAAGATCGCGAGGTCTGGCTGATCGATGGCGATGGCAGTTTCCAGATGACCGCGGCGGAGTTATCCACCCTGGTACAGGAAGGTGCGAATGTCAAAATCGCAATAATGAATAACAGCTTCCTCGGCATGGTCCGCCAATGGCAGGAATTTTTTTATGATAAACGCTATGCTGCCACCCCGATCACAGGTCCTGATTTTATAAAACTCGCTGATGCGCATGGCATCCCTGGTCAACGGGCGACCACCCCTGATGAAGTATTTGACGCGATCGAATTCGCCCATAAAACACCGGGACCGGTTTTGCTTGAATTCGTGGTTGAAAAAGAAGAGTCCGTATATCCGATGGTTCCCGCCGGAGCAGCTTTGCATGAAATGCTGCGACGTCCGATCCGCAAATAAGGAGATTTTGAAATGCATAACACACTGATCGCTTTAGTTGAAGATAAACCAGGTGTGCTCAACCGGGTCGCCTCGCTCTTTCGCCGCCGCAATTTTAATATCGAATCGTTGAATGTAGGTCGCACCGATAAAGCAAATATTTCCCGGATGACGATCGTCGTGAACAGCGAAGGCGTGGATGCCCGCAAAGTGGAAGCCAATCTATATAAGCTTGTCAACGTGATTGACGTCCAGGATGTCACCAATCAGCCAGCTGTGATCCGGGATCTGGCACTGATCAAGGTCAAGGCAAAACCTGATCAACGCGCAGAGGTCTCCAGCCTGGCAGCCATCTTTCGCGGCAATATCATCGATGTTGCGCCTGATTCCGTTATCGTGGAACTTACCGGAACCGAAGACAAGATCGAGAGTCTGGTCGAGTTACTTCGTCCTCTCGGTATTCTCGAAATGGTCCGGACCGGAAACGTCGCCATGATGCGTGGTGATATGAGCGGAAAACGCTATACACCCGGCACAAATGGCAATGGCCATGTGGAATAAATAAAAATATCAAAAGGAAAAACAAAATGGCAAATATACTGTTCGGCAATGTAGAAGAGAGAGTCGTCACCAGAGATGAATTTCCGCTTGAAAAAGCGCGCGAAGTTCTAAAGGACGAAATCGTCGCGGTTTTGGGATATGGCGTGCAAGGACCTGCCCAGGCTCTGAATATGAAAGAAAACGGGATCAACGTGATCGTGGGGCAACGAAAACCCTCCCCAAATTGGGATAAGGCTCTCGCCGATGGCTGGGAAGAGGGCGTCAATCTCTTCTCCATCGAAGAAGCTGCCGAACGAGGTACCGTACTTCAATATCTGCTCTCGGACGCGGGACAAAAATCACAGTGGCCGAAGATCATTGAAATGCTAAACGAAGGTGACATGCTCTACTTCTCCCACGGATTTGGGATCACCTACAAAGATCAGACTGGTATCGTCCCACAGGATAATGTCGATGTGGCCCTGGTCGCCCCCAAGGGTTCTGGCACCAGCGTCCGGCGGAATTTTCTCGATGGTTCCGGGATCAATGCCAGCTTCGCCGTTCACCAGGATTTCACCGGTCGTGCCGAAGAACGGGCAATTGCGCTTGGCATTGCAATTGGCGCTGGCTATTTATTCCCCACCACCTTCCAAAATGAAGTCTACAGCGATCTGACTGGCGAACGTGGGATCCTGATCGGTGCGCTTTCAGGCGTGATGGAAGCACAATATAACGTCTTGCGCAAGCATGGGCATTCCCCCAGTGAAGCTTTCAATGAGACCGTTGAAGAATTGACCCAATCCCTCATCCGGCTGGTGGCTGAGAACGGCATGGATTGGATGTATGCGAATTGTTCCACCACCGCGCAACGGGGCGCATTGGATTGGCACCCCCGTTTCCGAGATGCGGTTGCTCCGGTCTTTGATGACCTTTACGAAAGCGTTGTCTCCGGAGAAGAAACCCGCATCGTGCTGGACAAGAACAGTGATCCAAATTACCGCGAAAATCTGGCCAAAGAGCTCAAGGTTATGCATGATTCAGAGATGTGGCAAGCCGGCGCAGCCGTACGTTCTCTGCGACCGGAAAACTGGAAAGAGTAAGTGATAGAAAGTAGATAGAGGAGCAATCTCCCCCCTTCTACTTTCCACGCTCAAAGGACGATCTTATGAGTAAAGATAATTACATCCGTATTTTTGATACCACCCTGCGAGATGGCGAACAATCCCCTGGGGCCTCGCTAACCTCCAACGAAAAACTGGAGATCGCGCGCGGGCTGGCAAAACTCGGCGTGGACGTGATCGAAGCTGGCTTTCCCGCTGCTTCGCCCGACGATCTCGAAGGGGTCCGCCGAATCGCTAAAGAGGTGGGGAACAGTACCGAATCCGAGCCGCCGATCATCTGTGGGCTGGCCCGCACGATCAAATCCGATATTGACGCGGCCTGGGAAGCAATCCAGTATGCGGCAAAACCGCGCATCCACACATTCCTCGCCACCTCCCCCATCCATATGGAACATAAATTACGGATGACTCCTGAAGAGGTCGTTGTGAAGATGCGTGAGATGGTCAGCTATGCCAAAACGCTCTGTCAGGATGTCGAGTTTTCTCCTGAAGATGCCGGGCGGAGCGAACCAGAATTTCTCTATCATATTCTTGGCGAGGCCATCAAAGCCGGGGCAACCACCCTCAATATTCCCGACACCGTTGGCTATACGACCCCGAAAGAATTTGGTGATCTGATTGCCGGGATTATCGCCAATACACACGGGATCGAAAATGCTATTGTTTCTGTCCACTGCCACGACGATCTGGGTCTCGCAACAGCCAATAGCCTTGCCGGACTTCAGGCAGGTGCGCGGCAAGCCGAAGTGACCATGAATGGGATCGGCGAGCGTGCGGGCAATACCTCTCTCGAAGAAGTAGTCATGGCGCTCTACACCCGTCGTCATATTTACGGTCTTGAAACCGGCATTGATACCACCCAGATCACCCGCATCAGCCGCACGGTTTCCAACTATACCGGGATGATTGTCCAGCCAAACAAAGCGATTGTCGGTGCAAATGCCTTCGCCCATGAAGCGGGCATCCATCAGGATGGGATGCTTAAAAATAAATCCACCTACGAGATCATGCTCCCTGAAACTGTAGGGTTGCATCGTTCCCGTTTGGTATTGGGCAAACACTCCGGGCGGCATGCACTAAAAGTTCGTTTGGCTGAATTGGATTTTGAAGTGGATGACGAGGAACTGAAAGTGATCTTCAAACGCTTCAAAGATCTGGCTGATAAAAAGAAAATTGTATCGGATGCAGATCTTGAAGCACTTGTCGAAGATCAGCTTTATCAGGCACAGGAGATCTATAAACTGGATGGATTGCAGGTCGCCTGCGGGACGATAGGCTTGCCCACTGCGACCGTACGTTTGGTTGGTCCCAATGGGAATCTCCATATTCAAGCCGCCCTGGGCACTGGTCCGGTG